>NZ_AVOF01000089.1:0-9363 GCF_000465935.2 Pseudomonas sp. EGD-AK9 | reverse complement strand
GCAGCTCCTGCGCCGCATCCAACTGGCAGGCCAGCGCCAGCGCCCAGCCATAGAGCATGATCAGCCGCGGCGTGCTGGCCAGCAGCTCGTCCGGCAGGTTGGTCTTCCAGCGCAGCAGCATGGCGACGTTCTGCTCGGCCAGCAGCTGCTCCTCGGAGAGGTTCTGCACCAGGCTGGCGGCGACGTCGGCCTGGCCGGCCAGCAGCGCCTGCTCGATGGCGGCATCGAGCATGCCCTCGGCGGCGAACCAGCGACAGGCGCGCAGGTGCGAACTGCCGCGCGAGCGACTGAGGCCCTCGGCCGGGCGCGCGTTGAGCAGATCGGAAAACAGATGGTGGTAGCGAAACCAGCGCCCCTGCTCGTCCAGCGGCACCAGGAACACCTGGTTGGCCTGCAGCTGGCGGATGATCGCGGCGCTGTCATGGCTGTCGCGCAACGCGTCGCACAGCTCGGCGCAGAAGCGCTCCAGGCAGGCGGTGTCGTAGAGGAACTGCTGCACCTCGGCCGGCTGGCGCTCGATCACCTCCTCCAGCAGGTAGTCGCGGATCAGCCCCTCGCCGCCGTGTAGCTCGAGCCTGGCCTGCGCCTCGCTGCCCAGGTCCTCGCCGGCCAGCAGCCACAGGCGCAGACCGGCGACCCAGCCCTCGCTGCGCTGCAGGATGCCGGCGACCTGCTGGCGTTCCAGGCAGGCGCCCTGGCTGGCCAGCAGGGCGTCCAGCTCGTCGGCGGTCAGGCGCAGATCCTGCTCGCTCAGCTCCAGCAGCTGGCGCGACAGGCGCAGACGCGCCAGGTGCCAGTCCGGCCGCTGGCGACTGGTCACCAGCAGCAGGACGCCGGGTGGCAGGTGATTGAGGAAGAACTGCAGGCAACGGTCGAGCACCGGCCCCTGGGCCAGGTGATAGTCGTCGAGCACCAACAGCAGCGGCTGACCGCCGTCCAGTTCATGGGCCAACTCGTCGAGCAGGCCGTCGAGCCACTGCTCGAAGGCGAAGGGCTGATGGCGCTGACGCATCTTCAGCAGGCCCAGCGCCTCTTCCCCCAGGCTCGGGTAGAACTGCTGCAGGCCCTGCAGCAGGCGTTCGAGAAAACGCCCGGGATCGCTATCGCGCTCGCTCAGGCCCAACCACAGGCTGTGCCAATGGGCCGGCAGGCGCTCGCAGAATTCGATGGCCAGGGAACTCTTGCCGAATCCGGCCGGCGCACAGACCAGCAGCAGACGGCCCTGCAGCCCCTCCTCCAGACGCTGGCACAAGCGCTCGCGGGGCGTATGCCCCGCCGGTAGCGGCGGCCGGTAGAAACGGGCTTCGACCGGCGTGGCCGGCATGTAGGGGAAACCTGGCGAACGGGAAAGGTCAGTCATCGGCCAATTCTTGGAAGTCTCGTGTATGCAGCGGGCGCGACCTGACCCCAGCCTAGCGGCTTGCACTGACCATTTGAAGCGCCGGCTACAGTCGGTAACGAAAAAGCCGGTTGGCAAGCGCAGCAGCTGCGGTTGCCAGACCCGGGCTCAACTGGCTGCGGTGCCGGCAATGGCGGACCAGGCTGCGCCATGTGCCCAGCCCAAGAAAGCCGGCGCGCAGCAACGAAAAAGCCGGCACAAGGCCGGCTTCTTCGTGTTGCAGGACGCGAGGGTTTAGCGCACGCCCGCCTGGCGCAGCGCCGCCGGGGTGTAGTCGCTGCCGGCTGCCTTGTAGTTGAAGTCGTAGGCCTGTTTCTCCTCGTTCTTCATGCCCAGGGCCAGGTAACGACCGGACAGCAGGTCGTACAGGGTCTCGACGGTGTACCAGGGCACCTGCTTGTCGTAGTAGTACTGAGCATGAGCCTCGGCCACGCGCCACAGGGTACCGCGACCGTCGTAGTGATCGATCAGTGCGGCCTGCCAGGTGTCCTCGTCGATGAAGAAGTCACGCTTGGCGTAGATGTGGCGCTCGCCGTCCTTCAGGGTCGCGGTCACGTGCCAGACGCGGTGCAGCTCGTAACGGGTCAGGTCCTGGTTGATGTGGCCGGCCTTGATGATGTCGGAGTACTTCAGGCTCGGCGAATCCAGCTTGTAGGCGTTGTAGGGGATAAAGATCTCCTTCTTGCCGTTGAGCTGCCAGTTGTAGCGATCCGGCGCACCGTTGTACATATCGAAGTTGTCGGAGGTACGCAGGCCGTCGGAGGCGGTACCCGGACCGTCGTAGGACACCTGCGGGGCGCGGCGCACGCGACGCTGACCGGCGTTGTACAGCCAAGCCAGACGAGGTTCCTTGACCTGGTTGAGAGTC
This sequence comes from Pseudomonas sp. EGD-AK9, assembly GCF_000465935.2. NCBI lineage: Bacteria > Pseudomonadati > Pseudomonadota > Gammaproteobacteria > Pseudomonadales > Pseudomonadaceae > Pseudomonas > Pseudomonas sp. EGD-AK9. Next base: position 7,096 of record NZ_AVOF01000089.1, on the reverse strand, counting down.
TCGTGCACCAGCAGCACGTTACCGGCCAGACGCGACGGGGCGGTGACGCGCTGCTTGAAGTAGAACAGCACGTTGCTTTCCTTGCTGGCGTCGAAGTCGGTCAGCGCATCGCGGAAGGTGAACTCGTCCTGGAAGTACACCAGCGAGTAGGAACCGTTGGCCTGCGGCGTGGCCTGGGTGACCAGACGACGCACGCTGCCGCCGCGGTAGCGGGTGATGTGGTTCCAGATCGCTTCCAGACCGTTCTGCGGGATCGGGAAGGGGTTGGCGGTCTGGAAGTTTTCCAGGCCGTTGCCGCCCTCGACCATCTTGGTATTGACCGCGTTCTGCTTGGTCGCCTCGAGCACCGCCGACGGCAGGCTGGCCGAACGGTGGGTCGGATAGACCGGCATCTTGTAGCTGTCCGGGTAGCGCTTGAACATGGCCAGCTGGCCGGGAGTCAGCTTGTCCTTGTACTGCTCGACGTTCTGCGCGGTGATGGTGAACAGCGGCTGCTCGCTGGCGAAGGGGTCGGAGAGGAAGCCCTTGCCGTCGACGGTGCCGGCATTGGCCGGCAGGCCGCCGGTCCAGGCCGGAATCGAACCATCGGCGTTGCCGGCCATCTCGGCGCCCAGCGGCGTCAGGCTGGTGCCCAGCTTGGCCGCTTCGTCCGGAGATACCGCCGCCATCACGCCGCTGGCCAGCAGGGACAGGGTCAGGACGCCGCTTTGCCACAGAGTTTTTGTTGTTTTCATTCGCATCATGATTCCTCGAAATTCCTGGCCGCTTAGAAGTTCAAACCGAAGCTGAGCGCGACGAAGTCGCGGTCGATATTGGTGTTGTACTCACCACCGAAGAAGTCGGTGTAGGACAGGCTGGCGGTGTAGGTGTTCTGGTATTCGGCATCCAGGCCCAGGCTGATGGCCTTGTTGCCTTCGTTGAAGGTCGGACCGTAGCCGTCCACGTCATGCGACCAGGACAGGCTGGGCTTGAGGTTCACGCCGGCGAATACGCTGTTGTAGTCGAGCACCGCACGCAGACGGTAACCCCAGGAGGTGTTGGTGAAGAAACCCTTGTCGTCGCAGTTCTGCGGATTCGCCGGGTTGGCAATACCGGTGCAGAGGCTGTTGTCGGGGTAGGCGCCAGCGCCGAACTCAGGGGCGCGGCCGAAACGCAGCTCGTTCTTGCCCAGGTTGCTGACGTGCGTATAGCCCACCTCGCCCACCAGGGTGAGGCGCTCGGCGCCGGCGACCTGATCGACGAACTGGGTAACGCTGACCTGCGCCTGAGTCATGGGCTTGCGCACATAACCGGTCAGCATCTCACCCTCGCCGAACGCCGCATGGCCGCTGGTGTAGATCGGCAGGTTGGTCGGTACGCCAAGCAGACCAGCGATAGGGCCCTGGGCGATGGAGGCCAGGGTCAGGTCGGTGGTGTTGATCTGCATCGGCATGTTCGGCCGATAGCTCAATTCGCCGTTCACCGCGGTGGAGCCGACGTTGGTGGCGAAGCTCACGCCATGCAGGCGAATGTCTTCCGGGTATTCCAGCCCGTACTTGGCGAACAGCTCGCCGGTGGCCGGATTCTCTACAGAATCGGGGAACAGGTAGACGCTCTGCCCCGCCTTGTAGGACAGGATCGGCGTACGGCTGTGGTAGTTCATGGTGTAGAAGCCGAACTCGGTATTGTTCAGTTCCTCGACGAACCAGCGCAGTGCGATACCGTACTGCCCGCTGTCGCGCGCGTCCTTGTCGGCCATGCGCCCCACATACCGATAACCCGGGCTGCCCGGACCACCCAAATCGCTGCCGTTGACGGCCAAACGATCGACGCAGCCGTCCTGCACCACATCGACGGCGAAGAAGGTGCCGCAGTTGTCGAGAACCGTCTGGTCCCACTCGAGCTGATAGAACACCTCGGCCGAGAGGTTGTCGGTCAGGCTCTGCGACACATAGAACATGTTGACCGGGATCAGGCCTTCCTTGATCTCGGCGCCGGGACGACGGAATGCCGAGACGTCCACCGGGTTGATCGAGTTGATCGAGTTCTGGATAAAGGTGCTCTCGCCCCAGCTCACCACCTGCTTGCCGACGCGCACGCTGCCCGGCAGGTCGCCGATGGCGTAGTTGTGGTAGAGGAAGGCGTCGAGCAGTTGCACGCCGGACGATTGCGCGGCGGTCTTGCGGTTGCTGTCGTCGATGTCGTAGAGCAGGCGGCTCTCGTCCTTCAGCTCGAAGTCGTACCAGTACTTGCCGCGCACGAACACACCAGTATCGCCGTACTTCAGCTCGAGGTCGTGGATGCCCTTGAAGATCTTCGAGAAGGTCTCGCCCTTCTTGAAGTTCAGACGACCGTCGTCGCCGGTCTGGGACGAGGCCTCGCCACCGTTACGACTCCCCACCAGACTCGGGTCGGCACCGCGCACCGCCCAGCTGGCACCGACGGACAGCTGCGAATCGAACTGACCTTCGATCTCGCCGATATTGAAAGTGACGCCGAATGCCGGAGCGGCGAGGGTGGAAGCGAGGCTGACGGCCAGCGGCAGTTTCGCCAGGCGCCAGTAAGGGGTTGTTTTTGTCATCGACGCTACTCCATCTATTTTTTGTTATGGATGCTTGGACTATAGCCAGCGGGTATTACTGCTTGATCCCTCGAAAGTGTGATTTGCAGCCCCCAGGCACTCTGGCTCGCCGGTTTCAAGGCCTGCGACCAGCCAAGCATGGACGTGAAACAGCAATTAGCAAGCCAAACGCTTGTTTGACTGAGCGGTCATTTCCGCCGCCCAGTCAAACCGCTACTCACAGGGTGGAAAGGAAGGCGCTGCCGGCCTCCTGCCACTGGGCGATATCGACGCGAATGCGCTTCTTGTCCAGCTTGCCGACGCTGGTCTTGGGAATTTCGGTAACAAGGGCGATCTGCGTGGGAATAGCCCACTTGTTGATGTGACCCTGCTCGACGAAAGGCTTGAGGTGCTCCTTGAGCCCCTTGGCGTCCAGCGCCTGGCCTTCACGCGCCACCAGCAGGGCAAACGGCCGCTCGCCCCACTGCGGATCGGGTACGCCGACTACCGCCACCTCGCGCACCGCCGGATGGCGGCTGATCAGGTCCTCCAACTCCAGCGAGGAGATCCACTCGCCGCCAGTCTTGATCACGTCCTTGATGCGGTCGCGGATCTCGATGAAGCCCATGCCGTCGATGGTCGCCACGTCGCCGGTATGCAGCCAGCCGTGCGCCCAGAGTTCCTCGCCCTTCTCCGGCTCGCGGAAGTAGCCCTGGGTCAGCCAGGGCGCGCGCAGCACCAGCTCGCCCTGCGCCTCGCCGTCGCTCGGCAGCAGCCTGCCCTCGGCATCCATGATCGCCGCCTCCACCAGCGGCACCGGAATGCCGGCCTTGATCCGGTAGGCGGTGCGCTCGTCCTCGCTGCCGGCGCGCAGCTCCTCGTTGAGGTAGGCACAGGAAATCAGCGGGCAGGTCTCGGACATGCCGTAGGCCGCGGTCAGCTGGATCCCGCGCGCCTTGGCCGCCTCGTACAGCGAACGGTTCAGCGCGCTGCCGCCGATGATCATCTTCATCCCGCCGAAGTCATGGCCCTGGGCATTGGGTGCATTGAGCAACATCTGCAGGATGGTCGGTACGCAGTGGGAGAAATTGACCTGCTCCTCCTTGATCAGCCGGCACAGCATCTCCGGCTCGTAACGACCCGGGTAGACCTGCTTGACCCCGAGCATGGTGGCCACGTAGGGCACGCCCCAGGCGTGCACGTGGAACATCGGGGTGATCGGCATGTAGACGTCGTCGTTGCCGAGCAGGCGAATGCTGTCCAGCGAGCCCATGGTGGCGGCCATCGACAGGGTGTGCAGCACCAGTTGGCGATGGGTGAAGTACACGCCCTTGGGGTTGCCGGTGGTGCCGGTAGTATAGAAAGTGGTGGCCACCGAGTTCTCGTCGAAATCGGCGAAGTCGTACTGCGGGCTGGCGGCGGCCAGCAGGCTCTCGTACTCGCCGACCAGGTTCGGCAGCGCCGCGGTCTTGTCCTCGCCATCGGTCAGCAGCAGGGTCTTTTCCACCGTGGTCAGCTGGCCGGCGATGCCGTTGTACAGCGGCACGAACTCGCTGTTGACCAGCACGAAGCGATCCTCGGCATGGTTCATGGTGTAGAGGATCTGCTCCGGCGACAGGCGGATGTTGATGGTATGCAGCACCGCGCCGAGCATGGGGATGGCGAACATGCACTCGAGATAGCGGTGGCTGTCCCAGTCCATCACCGCCACTGTGTCGCCGGCCTTGACCCCTGCCGCGCTCAGCACGTTGGCCAGGCGCGCGACGCGCTCGTTGAAGGTGGCGTAGCTGTAGCGCAGCTGATCGCGGTAGACGATCTCGCGGGTCTTCTCGTAGCGGCTGCCGGACAGCAGCAGGCGCTTGATCAGCAGCGGGTAGGCGTGGGCATTGGCGGCGGAAGGGATCAGACGGGTCTGCAACATGGAGTCACCTGAAGGCGCACAAGGAAGGGATGCTGCGACTCTAGAGCGGCGCCGGCGGGGCGAAATCAGCCCAAAGAATGATTTGCCGCGTGACCCTTTGGCCACTTTCGGTCACAGGTTAGAATCCAGCCATGCAGCCGGTCGCGAAACAGGCTGCTCCCAGCCCAACTTTCGTTCGAGGTAACAGCTATGTCCGACATCGTCATCGTCAGCGGCGCCCGCACCCCCATGGGCGGCTTCCAGGGCAGCCTGGCCAGCGTGTCCGCCGTCGACCTGGGCGCCGCCGCCATTCGCGAGGCGGTCAGCCGCGCCGGTATCGCCCCGACCGAGGTGCAGGAAGTGATCATGGGCTGCGTGCTGCCCGCGGGCCTCAAGCAGGGCCCGGCGCGCCAGGCCGCGCTCAACGCCGGGCTGCCCGCCGCCACCGGCTGCACCACCATCAACAAGCTGTGCGGTTCGGGCATGAAGGCGGTGATGCAGGCCTTCGACGCGCTCAAGGCCGGCAGCAACCAGGTGATGATCGCCGGCGGCATGGAAAGCATGTCCAACGCCCCCTACGTGCTGGAAAAGGCGCGCACCGGCCTGCGCATGGGCCACGGCGAGATCAAGGACCACATGTTCCTCGACGGCCTGGAAGACGCCCGCAGCGGCCGCCTGATGGGCTCCTTCGCTCAGGAAACCGTCGATAAGTACGGCATCAGCCGCGAAGAGATGGACGCCTACGCCATCGAGTCGCTCAAGCGCGCCCAGGCCGCCATCAAGGACGGTTCGCTGGACGCCGAGATCGTGCCGATCACCGTCGCCACCCGCAAGGGCGAGGTGCTGGTCAAGGACGACGAGCAGCCGCTGACCGCCAACCTGGACAAGATCCCCGCGCTCAAGCCCGCCTTCCGCAAGGACGGCAGCATCACCGCGGCCAACGCCAGCTCGATCTCCGACGGCGCCAGCGCCCTGCTGCTGATGACCGCCAAAGAAGCGGCCAGGCGCGGCCTCAAGCCGCTGGCCAGGATCGTCGCCCACGCCACCCAGAGCCAGGAGCCGAGCGAGTTCACCCTGGCCCCCATCGGCGCCATGAGCAATCTGCTGAAGAAGACCGGCTGGAACAAGGACGAAATCGACCTGTTCGAGATCAACGAGGCCTTCGCCATGGTGACCATGCTGGCCATGCGCGAACACGGCCTGGATCACGCCAAGGTCAATGTCTTCGGCGGCGCCTGCGCCCAGGGTCACCCGGTCGGTTCCACCGGCTCGCGGATCATCCTCACCCTGATCAACGCCCTGCAGAAGAAAGGCGGCAAGCGCGGCGTCGCCTCGCTGTGCATCGGCGGCGGCGAGGCCACCGCGGTGGCCATCGAACTGCTGTAAGCCCGCCCATCACGACAGAGCCCCGCAGTTGCGGGGCTCTGGCGTTCAGCGCATCTCGCTCAGCGCCAGCTTCACGCCGATGGCCACCAGCACCGCGCCCATCAGCCGATCGAACCAGTGGCCCATGCGGGCGAAGCCGGCGCGCACCCGCTGCTGGCTGAACAGCCAGGCGACCATGCAGAACCACAGCGCGGTGGCCAGCGCCAGGTAGAGGCCGTAGCCGGCCTGCACCGGCACCGGCGTGTGCGGGTCGATCACCACGGTGAACAGCGACAGGAAGAACAGCGTCGCCTTGGGGTTCAGACCGTTGGTGACGAAGCCGCTGACGAAGGCGCCGCGAGCGCTGCGCTCGCCCGCCGCCAGGCTCAGCTCGGCACTGGCCGGATCGGCCGGGCGCGCGCGCAGCGCCTTGATGCCGATATACAGCAGGTAGGCCGCCGCCAGCCATTTCAGCGCGTTGAACAGGACGATCGACTGCGACACGATCAGGCCGATGCCGAGCAGCGAGTAGGTGACGTGCACGAGGATCCCGGTGCCCACGCCGAAGGCGCTGAACAGCCCGGCGCGACGACCATGGGCCACGCTCTCGCGCACCACGATGGCGAAGTCCGGCCCCGGGCTGGCCACGGCCAGCAGGTGGATCAGGGCGACGGTGAGAAACTCGGTCCAGTACATGGTGGCTCCGCAGCGGCAGGCGAGGTCTGGTAGGCTCGCCAATCTACTCCTGCGCCCCCTCTGCGAAAAGGTACAGCTGATGAGCAACAGCGCCCGCGCCGTCTTCCTCGACCACGCCTCCCTCGACCTCGGCGACCTCAACCTGCTGCCCCTGCAGCAGGCCTTCGCCACATTGACCCTGCACCCGCAGACCGCCCCCGAGCAGGTCGCCGAACGCCTGCAGGGCGCCCAGGTAGCGATCAGCAACAAGGTACCGCTGAGCGCCGCCACCTTCGCCGCCTGCCCCGAGCTCAAGCTGGTGCTGGTCACCGCCACCGGCACCAACAACATCGACCTGGCCGCCGCCCGCGCCCATGGCGTGATGGTGAGCAACTGCCAGGGCTACGGCACGCCGTCGGTGGCGCAGCACTGCCTGATGCTGCTGCTGGCCCTGGCCACCCGTCTGCCCGACTACCAGCGCGACGTCGCCGCCGGGCGCTGGCAGCAGGCCAGCCAGTTCTGCCTGCTCGACCACCCCATAGTCGAGCTGGAAGGCAAGACCCTCGGCCTGCTCGGCCACGGCGAATTGGGCGGCGCGGTGGCGCGCCTGGCCGAGG
>NZ_AVOF01000088.1:0-9412 GCF_000465935.2 Pseudomonas sp. EGD-AK9 | reverse complement strand
GAGATCGACGGCCAGGCGTTCGCCGACGCGACCCGTCAACACCTTGGCGTTGAGCTGCCGCCCGACTGGAGCGGAGAGCTGCGCATCGTCGGCGTGGCCGAGCAGGACGGCCAGACCGTCGATGCCGCCCAGGCCGGCATCGAGCCGCAGGCGTTCCAGGTCTACGCGCGCAAGGCCGATGCGCAGTTCGGCGAGGACGCCTTTGCCTTCGTCGCCGGCACCCGCACCGAGGGCCAGGCCGAGGCTCTGACCGAGCGCCTGCACCTGGTCGATGCGCTGGGCACCGACAACCAGCACGAGCGCGCCGCCAAGCTGGCCCGCGTGCAGGAAGAGCGTGTACGGCGCGACCCCAACGCGACCGAAGAGGACATTTCAGCCGCTAAAGAGGCACGCAAGACCGCCGAGGCGTCGGCCATGCTCAACGACAGCGACGCGCAGCGCCGCGCGGCCGAGCTGGAGCGCCAGGAACGCGAGCGGCAGCAGGCGCAGCCGCAGGCCGAGAAGCCCGAACGGCAGTACATCAACGTGCCGTACAAGGAGAAGGACGAGGCCAAGAGCCTCGGGGCGCGTTGGGATCGGCAGCAACAGTCCTGGTACGTGCCGCCGGGCACCGATGCCGCTCCCTTCGCCAAATGGGCGCAGGGAGCCGCTACAGCGGCCGTAGAGCCGCGTTCGGCCCAGCCGGCACCCGAAGCCCAGGGCGAGGCGCAGAGGCCCGCGCAGCAGGCCCAGCAGGCCCGCCAGTACCTGGCCGTGCCCTACGAGCAGCGCAACGCGGCCAAGGCCGCCGGCGCGCTTTGGGACAAGGCCGCGAAGTCCTGGTATGTCGGCCCGCGCGCCGACGCGGCGAAGCTCGAACGCTGGAAGCCCGAGAACGTGCAGGCCCAGCAAGGGCCAGCGATGACGCCAAGGGAAGAGTTCGCCGAGGCCATGCGCAGCGCCGGCCTGTTCACCGGCAGCAACGCCCAGGGCGATCACCCGATCATGGATGGCAAGCGGCACCGCGTGCCGGTCGAGGGCGGCAAGAAGGGCGCGCTCGATGGCTTCTACGTGGGCCACCTGGACGGGCACCCGGCCGGGCGGATCATCAACAACAAGACCGGCACGGACATTACCTGGAAGAGCAAGGGCTACGCCTTGAGCGACCAGGAGAAGGCCAAGCTCCAGGCCGAGGCGGCCGAGAAGCTGGCACAGCGAGCCGTCGAGCAGGACAAGGCCCAGGAGGCCACCGCGCAGCGCGTCGGTCGGCAGATGGCCGACCTCGTGCCCATCGAGCAGCCGACGCCCTACCTGCAAGCCAAAGGCATCCAGGCGCAGGCCGGCGTGATGACCGACCGCGAAGGCCAGAAGACCTACATCCCGGCCTTCGACGCAGAGGGCAAGCAATGGACGATGCAATACATCCAGGAGGACGGCACTAAGCGGTTCGCCAAGGACTCGAAGAAGGAAGGATGCTTCCACCCGGTCGGCGGCATGGACGCCCTGGCGGCCGCGCCGGCGCTGGTGATCTCGGAGGGCTACGCCACGGCGGCCCAGGTGGCCGAGGCCGTGGGCCACGCCACGGTCGCCGCCTTCGACAGCGGCAACCTTGAGGCCGTGGCGAAGGCGCTGCACGCCAAGTTCCCGGACAAGCCGGTCATCATCGCCGGCGACGACGACCGGCACCTGGTCATGACCCACGGCAACAACCCCGGCCGGGAGAAGGCCGAGGCGGCCGCCCAGGCCGTGGGCGGCAAGGCGATCTTCCCGATCTTCGCGCCGGCCGAGAACACCTACCCGCGCGACTTGCCCGCCATCACGCCCGACAGCTTCAAGACCCACCTGCGCGCCGAGCAGCGCCTTGCCGACGCCGCCGCCGGCAAGGTCGAGCTGGCCGGCGACGAGGCGGCCAAGCTCAAGGCGTCGATGTTGAGCGGCGCGCAGATCGCGGCGCTGTCCACGATGAAGCAGCACACCGACTTCAACGACTTGGCGCACAAGAGCGAGCTGGGCATCGAGGGCGTGAAGCGGCAGATCGGCGCGGCCATCAGCCAGGTGCAGCGCGACGAGCAGCAGCACCAGGAGCAGAAGCACGTCGAGAAAAAGCAACAGCAGATCGAGCAGCGCCCACGGCGGGCCGCTCGCATCGGATAAGTCGAAAAATCCGGCTAAAGTGGCCGAGCTGCACATCAGGACGCGCGGTTTTCCTCCCTGATCGCCGGCGCGGTTTCTTCCTCCCTGAACCGCATGCAGACTTGCCGCCTCGGACACCCCGAGGCGGTTTTTTTTCGCCTCGCTCGAGCATCGCCGCATCCGACGATGCCGAGACGACCAGGCCGCGCACGTCGAGCTGCAGCATCGCCATTGCCGACGATGGCACCAGGTCGCCGGCGGTGGCCACCGACCTCGAGCTCGCATCGCCACATCCGACGATGCGCGCCGGCGTCGACCATCGCCAGGTCTGACGATGGCGGCCGCCCTGCCCTGGATCTCGCATCGCCATTTCTGGCGATGAGATCCACGGAGCGGCCATTTAGACCCGCCAATAACGACCCGGCCAAGATAATGTCATTTTCAGAAGACGACTGCACCAATTGACGGGGCGTAACGCCAGATGTGCAGGCGACTCCTGACAACGCAATATCAGAAGTCATCTGCACCAATCTCGACTATGCTCAATACTCGTGTGCACCAAAGCGAGGTGTGAGCATGGCGTCAGACACATCATTGATTGCCGAGCAAGGCGTGGCCACCCTGCCCGATGCGGCTTGGGCGCAGGCCCGGCAACGGGCGGAAATCATCGGGCCGCTGGCAGCGCTTGATGTGGTCGGGCATGAAGCCGCCGATGCCGCTGCTCACGCGCTTGGCCTGTCCAGGCGGCAGGTGTATGTCCTAATCCGCCGTGCCCGGCAAGGTGCTGGGCTTGTGACGGACCTGGCTCGCAGCCGATCCGGCGGCGGAAAAGGCAAGGGACGCTTGCCGGAATCAGTTGAGCGCATCATCCGCGAGTTGCTGCAAAAGCGCTTCCTGACCAAGCAGAAGCGTAGCCTGGCAGCGTTCCACCGCGAGGTCGCGCAGGCTTGCAAAGCGCAAAAGCTGCGGGCGCCGGCGCGCAACACCGTGGCTCTGCGGATCGCCGGCCTCGATCCGCTCAAGGCCACTCGCCGCCGGGAAGGTCAGGATGCGTCCCGCAGCCTGCAAGGTGTCGGTGGTGAGCCTCCCGCCGTGACCGCGCCACTGGAACAAGTGCAGATTGATCACACGGTCATCGACCTGATCGTGGTGGACGAGCGCGACCGGCAACCGATTGGCCGTCCGTATCTGACCATCGCCATCGACGTGTTTACCCGCTGCGTGCTCGGCATGGTCGTCACGCTGGAAGCGCCGTCATCTGTTTCGGTCGGCCTGTGCCTTGTGCATGTCGCCTGCGACAAGCGTCCCTGGCTGGAGGGTCTGAACATAGAAATGGAGTGGCCGATGAGCGGCAAGCCCAGGCTGCTCTACCTGGACAACGCGGCCGAGTTCAAGAGCGAAGCGCTACGCCGAGGCTGCGAGCAGCATGGCATCCGGCTTGACTATCGCCCGCTCGGGCAGCCGCACTACGGCGGCATCGTGGAACGGATCATCGGCACGGCGATGCAGATGATCCACGACGAATTGCCAGGGACGACCTTCTCCAACCCTGACCAGCGCGGCGACTACGATTCCGAAAACAAGGCCGCCCTGACGCTGCGTGAGCTGGAGCGCTGGCTCACATTGGCGGTCGGCACCTACCACGGCTCCGTGCACAACGGCCTGCTCCAGCCGCCGGCAGCGCGCTGGGCCGAAGCTATCGCGCGGACCGGCGTGCCAACCGTCATCACTCGCACCACGGCTTTTCTGGTCGATTTTCTGCCCATCATCCGCCGCACGCTGACCCGCACCGGCTTCGTCATCGACCACATCCATTACTACGCCGATGCGCTCAAGCCGTGGATAGCTCGGCGCGACCGCTTGCCTGCGTTCCTGATCCGGCGCGACCCGCGCGACATCAGCCGCATTTGGGTGCTGGAGCCGGAGGGGCAGCACTATCTGGAAATTCCATACCGCACCTTGTCGCACCCGGCTGTCACCCTCTGGGAACAACGACAGGCGCTGGCGAAATTGCGGCAGCAAGGGCGCGAACAGGTGGATGAGTCGGCGCTGTTTCGCATGATCGGCCAGATGCGCGAAATCGTGTCCACCGCGCAGAAAGCTACGCGCAAGGCGCGGCGCGACGCGGATCGACGCCAGCATCTCAAGGCAACGGCAGTTCTTTTCAAAACCACGCCACCACCGGACGCGGACATGGCTGACCCGCAGGCAGACAACCAGCCACCTGCCAAACCGTTCGACCAGATTGAGGAGTGGTAGCCGTGGAAGAATATCCCATCATCGACTTGTCCCACCTGATGCCGGTGGCCCAGGGCTTGGCCCGTCTTCCGGCGGACGAACGCATCCATCGCCTTCGCGCTGACCGCTGGATCGGCTATCCGCGAGCAGTCGAGGCGCTGAATCGGCTGGAAGCCCTGTATGCGTGGCCGAACAAACAACGCATGCCCAACCTGCTGTTGGTCGGTCCAACCAACAACGGCAAGTCGATGATCGTCGAGAAATTCCGCCGCACCCACCCGGCCAGCTCCGACGCCGACCAGGAGCACATTCCGGTACTGGTCGTGCAGATGCCATCCGAACCGTCGGTAATCCGCTTCTACGTCGCGCTACTTGCCGCGATGGGCGCGCCATTGCGCCCGCGCCCACGGCTGCCGGAAATGGAGCAATTGGCGCTGGCACTGCTACGCAAGGTCGGCGTGCGCATGCTGGTGATCGACGAATTGCACAACGTCCTGGCCGGCAACAGCGTCAACCGCCGGGAATTCCTCAACCTGCTGCGTTTCCTCGGCAACGAGCTGCGCATCCCGCTGGTCGGGGTCGGCACACGCGATGCCTACTTGGCGATCCGCTCGGACGACCAGTTGGAAAACCGCTTCGAGCCGATGATGCTGCCGGTGTGGGAGGCCAACGACGATTGCTGCTCACTGCTGGCCAGCTTCGCGGCTTCGCTCCCGCTGCGGCGACCCTCGTCGATTGCCACGCTGGATATGGCCCGCTACCTGCTCACGCGCAGCGAGGGCACCATCGGCGAGCTGGCGCACCTGTTGATGGCGGCGGCCGTCGCTGCCGTGGAGAGCGGTGAGGAAGCGATCAACCATCGCACGCTCAGCATGGCCGATTACACCGGTCCCAGCGAGCGGCGGCGGCAATTCGAGCGGGAACTGATGTGAAGCCAGCGCCACACTGGCCACTGCATCCGGCTCCCAGGGAAGGCGAAGCCTTGTCTTCGTGGCTCAACCGCGTGGCCCTTTGCTATCACATGGAGGTGTCCGAGCTGCTGGAGCACGATCTTGGTCACGGCCAGGTTGATGACCTGGACACCGCGCCACCACTGGCGCTGCTGGCGATGCTCTCCCAGCGGAGCGGCATCGAGCCGGACCGGCTGCGTTGCATGAGTTTCGCCGGCTGGGTGCCTTGGCTACTGGACAGCCTTGATGATCAGATTCCAGATGCATTGGAAACCTATGCGTTCCAGCTCTCGGTGCTGCTGCCGAAACTCCGCCGTAGGACGCGATCCATCACGAGCTGGCGTGCCTGGCTGCCCAGCCAGCCGATACATCGCGCCTGCCCGCTCTGTCTGAACGATCCGGAGAACCAAGCCGTACTGCTCGCGTGGAAGCTGCCCCTGATGCTGAGCTGCCCACTGCATGGCTGCTGGCTGGAATCCTATTGGGGCGTGCCAGGGCGGTTTCTCGGCTGGGAGAACGCCGACGCCGAACCGCGCACTGCCAGCGACGCGATTGCGGCGATGGACCAGCGTACCTGGCAGGCACTGACGACCGGCCACGTGGAGTTGCCGCGCCGACGCATCCACGCCGGATTGTGGTTTAGGCTGCTACGCACGCTGCTCGATGAGCTGAACACCCCGCTTTCGACGTGCGGCACCTACGCGGGGTATCTCCGCCAAATCTGGGAATGCTGCGGGCATCCGCTGCGTGCTGGGCAAAGTCTGTGGCGACCGTATGAAACCCTGAACCCGGCAGTACGGTTGCAGATGCTGGAGGCGGCGGCAACGGCAATCAGCTTGATTGAGGTGAGGGATATAAGCCCGCCAGGCGAGCACGCAAAGCTATTCTGGTCCGAGCCCCAAACCGGGTTCACCAGTGGCCTGCCGGCGAAAGCGCCGAAGCCCGAACCCGTCGATCACTGGCAGCGTGCAATCCAGGCCATTGATGAGGCCATCATTGAAGCACGACACAACCCCGAGACGGCACGCTCGCTGTTCGCGTTGGCTTCCTATGGTCGGCGCGACCCCGCTTCCTTGGAACAGTTGCGCGCCACCTTCGCGAAGGAAGGCATCCCCCCGGAATTTCTGTCACATTATGAGCCTAGCCTACCCTTTGCATGCCTTAGACAGAATGACGGGTTAAGTGACAAATTTTGACGTGCAGAGCTTCCCGATGCAAACTGTCACATAATCGAACGTATATGTGACAGGTACAAGATGCTGATTGGCTACATGCGAGTATCGAAGGCGGATGGCTCCCAGGCGACGGACTTGCAGCGCGATGCGCTGGTCGCGGCCGGTGTTGATCCGGCGCATCTCTATGAAGACCAAGCGTCCGGAAAACGCGAGGATCGTCCCGGTCTGGCGAGCTGTCTGAAGGCACTACGGCCAGGCGACACGTTGGTCGTTTGGAAACTGGATCGGCTCGGGCGCGACCTGCGCCATCTGATCAATACCGTCCATGACCTGACCGGACGCGGCATCGGCCTCAAGGTGCTGACCGGGCACGGCGCGGCCATTGACACCACGACCGCCGCCGGCAAGCTGGTCTTCGGTATCTTCGCCGCGCTGGCCGAGTTCGAGCGCGAGTTGATCGCCGAGCGCACCGTGGCGGGCCTGGCCTCAGCACGGGCACGCGGCCGGAAAGGCGGCCGGCCGTTCAAGATGACCGCCGCCAAGCTGCGGCTGGCGATGGCGGCAATGGGGCAGTCAGAGACCAAGGTCGGCGACCTGTGCCAGGAACTTGGCATCACGCGGCAGACCCTGTATCGGCATATTTCACCCAAGGGCGAGCTACGTCCAGATGGCGAGAAGCTACTCAGCCGAATTTGATGCCGACATGAGGCGACGTAGCGAAAGCGTGGTTTGTCTCAATTTGACGGCGGCGAACCGCAAGCGTTCGGTTCGCCGCTCGTTTCGGTCGCAGTGCTGGCCCGCGCCTGGAAACGTTGATAACACTCCAGCCCGCAGAAGTGCTCGACGTACTCCGCGCCTTCCGGTGTGAAGGCGGCATCGAGCGGAATTTCCTTGCAGCACACGCAGCAACTGGTGGCGGTCGGATCATTTGCATTCATGGTGGCACCCCTCCATTGACTGACGAAGACGGCGAATGCCGCCGCCGGCATCGGCTTTGCGAACAGAAAGCCTTGCCCGCGCTCGAACGCTTGGGCCCTCCGCCGTAGTCCATCCATCCGGCCGGGAAGCGCTCATGATCTTTCCCTGAATGCCCGCAACGCCCGCGCCAGTGACAGAAGAAACAGGCCGGTCAAACCGAGCGCCGTGATGACCCAATACTCGACAAGGAATGCACCGGCGGTTGTGCCGGCCAGCACGGCAGCGAGGATGGACAGGTGGCAGGGGCAAGTCAGCACGGCCAGCGTGCCCCACAGGTAGCCGGTGAACGGTTTGTGCGTCTCGGCCGGCATGCGCTCGGGGCTGTTCATGGCAAACTCTCCGCATGCTGTGCCGGCGCGGTCGGCATGGCGGCCAACTGCACTTCCAGATTGGCCAACGCTTCGCGCCGGCGTTCGACGAACTGACGCAGCACAGCAAGCTGCGCGGCAGTTTCATCGCAGTTCGCCGCATCCAGCGCCCGGCACAGCCGCGCCAATGCGCCGAGGCCGATGCCCGCCTCGAAGGCGGCCCGCACGAAGCACAGTCGCTGCAAGGCGGCGTCATCGAACAGGCCGTAGCCACCCGTGGTGCAGGCGACTGGCCGCAGCAATCCGCGCAGCAGGTAGTCGCGCACGATATGCACGCTCACCCCGGCATCAAGGGCCAGCCGGGACACCGTGTAGGCGTTCATCGAACACCTCCTTTTGGTCGGTTCACGGCAATGCATATACCGTTTCGCCGAGTTCAATCCGCGCGCTGCGAATCCGATGCCGGTGCCGTAGAACATTGGGTCGATATCCGATCACGGTGTCCTAGATGACATGGTCTGCAACAGATGTCGATTAAACTCCTGGCCCAAGCCGAAAGCCTCGTGGACACTGACGATCGCCAATCCTTCCAATCCTTGATGCTTGGAGGCCCAGTCTTCCGCCGTCGGGACAGATGCAAAGAAATGTACATGGCAACAGAAGGACTGACGAACGTCGGCTGCTTCCTGCGGCAATACCAAGGACACCGCCATGCCGGCAGGTTCGACAGCCTGTATCTCGCTGGGTGAAACCGTGAGTGAAACGGGTGCTCCGGTTGCAGCGCAATGCGATGAGACGCGAGCTGTACGGCCGATCAGCGCCGGAAATATCAAGGTGTCCAGCGCGCACCAGGCATACAGACGGCGGTCGTCAATTTCAAAGACATACGAAGTCTCGCGCAAGGTGAGGCCGTAGCCGATGATGTTCCCATCTTTGTCATATTCGGTACTGGTGGCCTGTTCGAGTACGGCGGCCACTCGCTCAGCGGGCCAGTCGAGAATCCCGGCAAGTGTCGTTCGTGAAACCGGACGCCCCTTGGCGAGTTCCCGCAGTAGCGGGACCAAGAGATCCGCAGTACCATTGGTACGATTGACCGAAGTGAGACGTTCTAAAATATATGGGGCGAGCTTCATGGTTCCATCTCCTTTCATCCTGCGCAGCAGGACAATTGTTTGACATCCTTGGTGAAGGTCTGCGCCGCGAGCTTCAGCCCCTCGACCATCGTCAGGTAGGGGAACAACTGGTCAGCCAGTTCCTGTACGGTCATGCGGTTACGGATCGCGAGCACCGCCGTCTGGATCAGCTCGCCCGCTTCCGGGGCCACTGCCTGTACCCCAATGAGTCGTCCGCTACCTTCCTCGGCTTGTCCTTTCGAATTTGAATTGGATAGCGTAACCTTACTTCCGTACTCATGTACGGAGTCAAGCGGTATGGAAAATAATTTGGAGAACCTGACCATTGGCGTTTTTGCCAAGGCAGCCGGCGTCAACGTGGAGACCATCCGGTTCTATCAGCGCAAGGGCTTGTTGCCCGAGCCGGACAAGCCCTATGGCAGCATTCGCCGCTATGGCGCGGCGGACGTGACACGGGTGCGATTCGTGAAATCGGCCCAGCGGTTGGGCTTCAGCCTGGATGAAATCGCCGAGTTGCT
>NZ_AVOF01000087.1:0-9469 GCF_000465935.2 Pseudomonas sp. EGD-AK9 | reverse complement strand
AGCGCGCGCCAGGCGGCCAGACGCCCGGCCAGCAGCAGGCCGAGCAGCATCAGCACGGCGTAGAGGATGCTGCCCAGCAGCAGCCAGGTCTGTCCCAGCGGCCAGCCGACGTTGTCCACCAGCCACCAGCCGGTCAGCGGCAGGCTCAGCGCCAGCACGGCGAAGGCCGGCAGGCTGTACAGCAGGGTCACGCGCAGCTTGCGCGCCAGCACCGCGGCATCGCCTGCGCGCTGCGCCTTGAACAGCATGACGCCGTGGGCGATCAGGCCGAGCAGCAGCAGGATGCCCGGGGCGCCGTGGAGAATGCGGACCAGCAGGTAGTGTTCCATCAGACTTTCCTTATCAACCCAGAAACAGGGAATAGGCGGGGTTGTCGCTCTCGTCCCAATAGGGGTAGCCGATGGCGTCCAGCGCCTCGGCCACCAGGTGGCGCTCGCTGTCCGGCACCTGCAGGCCGGCCACCACGCGGCCGTCGGCGGCGCCGTGGTTGCGGTAGTGGAACATCGAGATGTTCCAGCGCCCGCCGAGTTTCTGCAGGAAGTTGAACAGCGCGCCCGGCCGCTCGGGGAACTCGAAGCGGAACACCATCTCGTCGCTGACCCGCGCCGCGTGGCCGCCGACCATATGGCGGATATGCAGCTTGGCCAGCTCGTTGTCGGTCAGGTCCAGCACCGGGAAGCCCTGGGCGCGCAAGCCTTCGACCAGCGCCGCGCGCGGGTCGCTGTCGGGGTGGGTCTGCACGCCGACGAAGATGTGCGCCTCGCGGTCGGTGTGGTAGCGGTAGTTGAACTCGGTGATCTGGCGCTTGCCGATGGCCTCGCAGAAGGCCTTGAAGCTGCCCGGCTGCTCGGGGATGGTCACGGCGATGATCGCCTCGCGCTTCTCGCCCAGCTCGGCGCGCTCGGCGACGTGGCGCAGGCGGTCGAAGTTGACGTTGGCGCCCGAATCGATGCCCACCAGCACCTTGCCCTGGGCGCGCTCGCGCTCGACGTACTTCTTGATCCCGGCCACGGCCAGGGCGCCGGCCGGCTCGGTGATCGAACGGGTGTCGTCGTAGATGTCCTTGATCGCCGCGCAGATCTCGTCGCTGCTGACGGTGATCACCTCGTCGACGTATTGCTTGCAGATATCGAAGGTGTGCGCGCCGATCTGCGCCACCGCCACGCCGTCGGCGAACAGCCCGACGCTCGGCAGCACCACCCGTTCGCCGGCGGCCATGGCGGCCTGCAGGCAGTTGGAGTCGTCCGGCTCGACGCCGATCACCTTGATCTCCGGGCGCAGGTACTTGACGTAGGCGGCGATGCCGGCGATCAGGCCGCCGCCGCCCACCGGCACGAAGATGGCGTCCAGCTGACCCGGGTGCTGGCGCAGCACCTCCATGGCCACGGTGCCCTGGCCGGCGATCACCAGCGGGTCGTCGTAGGGGTGGATATAGGTGTAGCCCTTCTCCTCCACCAGCTTCAGCGAATGCGCCAGCGCCTCGGGGAAGGCGTCGCCGTGCAGCACCACCTTGCCGCCGCGCGAGCGCACGCCCTGCACCTTCAATTCCGGCGTGGTGCGCGGCATGACGATGGTCGCCTTCACCCCCAGGTGCTTGGCCGCCAGAGCCAGGCCCTGGGCGTGGTTGCCGGCCGAGGCGGTGACCACGCCGCGCTCGAGCTCTTCGGCCGACAGCTGGGCCAGCTTGTTGTAGGCGCCGCGAATCTTGAACGAGTACACCGGCTGCAGATCCTCGCGCTTGAGCAGAATCTGGTTACCGAGCCGCTCGGACAGCTGGCGGGCCGGTTGCAGCGGGGTTTCCACCGCGACGTCGTAGACGCGCGAGGTGAGGATCTTCTTCACGTACTGTTCGAGCATGGCGAGTTCGCAGGCGGTCGGGCTTGGAGGGGACTGCCGAGTCTACCCCAGCGCTTCGCCGTGCGACCACAGAGAGTGCGGGGTTTTTGCCCGCCATGCGGCTATAATTCGCGCCTCTTTTCCCTCCCTTGCCAGGCGCACCCCCGCGATGAACCAGGATCAGCTGAAACAGGCCGTGGCCCAGGCCGCCGTCGACCACATTCTTCCCCGCCTCGACAGCAAGAGCGTCATCGGCGTGGGCACCGGCTCCACCGCCAACTTCTTCATCGACGCCCTGGCCAAGCACCGGATGGAATTCGACGGCGCGGTGGCCAGCTCCGAAGCCACCGCCGCGCGGCTCAAGGGCCACGGCATCCCGGTGTACGACCTGAACACGGTGAGCGAACTGGAGTTCTACGTCGACGGCGCCGACGAGAGCGACGAGCACCTCCACCTGATCAAGGGCGGCGGCGCCGCGCTGACCCGCGAGAAGATAGTCGCCGCAGTGGCGCGCACCTTCATCTGCATCGCCGACGCCAGCAAGCTGGTGCCGGTGCTCGGCGCCTTCCCGCTGCCGGTCGAGGTGATCCCCATGGCGCGCAGCCACGTGGCGCGCGAGCTGGTCAAGCTGGGCGGCGACCCGGTGTACCGCGAGGGCGTGCTGACCGACAACGGCAACATCATCCTCGACGTGCACAACATGAGCATCGTCGACCCGGTGAAGCTGGAAGCGGACATCAACGCCATAGTCGGGGTGGTCACCAACGGCCTGTTCGCCGCCCGCCCGGCCGACCTGCTGTTGCTGGGGACTGCCGAGGGCGTCAAGCGCATCAGCCGCTGAAACTGGCCGGATAGGCAGGAGGGGCTAGGCTAAAGCCGAATCCCCCACACCAGGAGTGCCTCATGTCCGGCAAGTTCGAGCTGAAGAAGGCCAAAGACGGCCAGTTCCATTTCAACCTGCTGGCCGGCAACGGCCAGGTCATCCTCACCAGCGAGCTGTACAAGGCCAGGGATTCGGCGCTGAACGGCATCGACTCGGTACGCAAGAACGCGCAGCGCGCCGGCGCCTTCGAGACCAAGGCCGCGAGCAACGACAAGCACTACTTCGTGCTCAAGGCCACCAACGGCCAGGTGGTCGGTCAGAGCCAGATGTACGCCAGTGCCGCCAGCTGCCAGAACGGCATCGAATCGGTGCAGAAGAATGCGCCGGACGCCACCCTAGACGATCAGACGGCCTAATCAGCCGCCTTCCTGAACAGATAGAACAGGTTCGGCTCGCTGATCAGGTAGAGGTTGCCGGCGTCGTCGGTGGCCACCCCCTCGGCCTGCGGCACACCGCGCCGCAGACCGTGTTGGCCGGCCAGCAGCGACAGGGTGCTGACCGGCTTGCCCGCCGCGTTCAGTTCGATCACCAGGCGCGACTCGTCCGACAGCGCCAGCAGGTGGCCGGTGGCGCTGTCGAAATCCAGGCTCGACAGGTCGCGCACGAACAGCCGCGCATCGCGCTTGGGGTCGGTGTTGACCTGCAGCGCCAGCGGCTTGCCCGCATCGACATGGGGGAAGCCGAGCACCTCGAAGATGCGCACCGGGTCGCGCTCCTTGGCCACCAGCAGGCGCTGATTCTTGGCGTCGTAGGCCAGCCCCTCGAAGCCCTTGTTGCCACCCGCGCCAATGCCCAGCGACAGCTGCTGAAAATTGGCGGCGTCGAGCACCCGGGTGGCGTCGTCGATGCGTACCTTGACCAGACGCTGCTCGCGCTCGTCGGCGATCACGTAGGTGCCCGGCGCCACGTATTCGATGGCCTCGGGGTCGCCGAAGCCTTGCAGGTCGATGCTGCGCTTGAGCTGCCCGTCCAGGCTCAGCTCGATCACCCGCGCCGGTTTGTTGGTGACGCTGAACAGGCTGGCGCGATCCGGGTCGTAGGTCAGCGCCGAGACGTCGCTGATGTCGCCGATCGGCTTGGCGTCGATCACCACCCGGTAGTCGCCCAGCCACAGCGAGCGCTCGCGCCACTCTCCGCCGTGCTGCCACTCCTGCACCACGAACCAGGCGCGCTCGAACAGACGGTATTGCTGGCCCAGCACGGCGCCGACCAGCAGCAGGAACAACAGGATGTAGAGCCAGGGGTTGAAACTCAGCAGACGGCGCATGACGACTCTCTCTGACGACAACGAAAAAGCCCGCCACGGAACGGGCCGTGGCGGGTTAGCAGAAAACCTTCGATCAGTTGATCAGCTCGACGCGGTCGACATCGATCTCGCGGCTGTTGAAATCCTTGTCCACTTCGCCGGTCAGGCGCACCTTGGCGGTTTCCGAGACGGTCTGGTTCGGCCAGTCTTCGTCGTCGATCTCCACCTGGATGGTGCCGCTGGCATCCTTGAATTCGTAGAGTTCGTCCTGCAGACGCTTGACGATCTGACCTTCGAGCACCACCTGGGTGTCATCGGCCGCCTGCAGCGCGGCGGAAACGCTGGTGACCTGCGGCGTGGCGCCCGGGCCGGTGTAGCCGGTGGCGAAGGCGGCGGAGCTGAGCAGCGGCAGAACCAGCAGAGCGAGAGCGGTACGTTTCATGGTGTTGACCTCGTTGTTCGTAAGTGACGGGGTCAGATTAGGACGACAAGCTGAAGCCAGACTGAATCGGCGCTTAAGCCAAGCTGAACGGCTCAGCCGGCGTCCGGCGCCGACTTGCTGAACACGTAGAACAGATTGGGCTCGGCGACGATATAGATGTTGCCCTGCTCGTCCATGGTCACCCCTTCGGCCTGCTCGATGGCCCGCTCCAGGCCGTTGCGGCCGCCGCTGAGGCTGAGGAAGCTGACCGGCTGGCCGGCGCGGTCGAGCTCCAGCAGCATGCGCGATTCGTCGGACAGCACCAGGGTATGGCCGGTGCGCGCATCGATGCTCAGCGAGGAGATATCGCGCATGCCCAGGTGCTTGTAGCTCAGCGGCTGCAGCACACCGGCGGCGCCGTCCTCGCCGGGGAACGGCAGGCTGAACAGACCCAGCGGGCTGCGCTCCTTGCCCAGCAGCAGGCTGCGGCTGCGCGCATCCCAGGCAATGCCCTCGAAGCCCTTGTTGCCGGCATCGACGAAGCCCAGGTCAAAACCGGGGAAGTCGGCGGCGTCCAGACTCAGTTCGTCCTCGCCGAGGGTGAAGGCGGTGAGCTGGCGGCGGCGCTCGTCGATGATCGCCATGCGCCCGCCGTCGAGCATCTCCACCCCTTCCGGGTCGGCGAAGCCGGTCAGCTCGATGCGCCGCAGCACCTCGCCCTCGCGCGACAGTTCGACCAGCAGCGGATGCTTGCCGGTGACGGTGAACAGGGTGCCAGTGGCGGGGTTGTAGGTCAGCCCGGAGGTTTCGTCCTCCTCCAGGCCGGCCAGCGTCTTGGCCTGGATGACCGCGCGGTAGCCGGGCAGCCAGACGCTGGCCAGGCGATCCACCAGGGGCGTGCGACCCTCCTGCCACCAGAGCAGCGCGCGGTCGTCCCAGTGCAGGGCATGCACCGCCAGCGCCAGCGTTGCCGCGGCAGCGCCGGCGAGCCAGTAGCGAGGACGGAACACGGGGGAACGGCGAGAGGACATGGGCGACGGCTCGGCTGCTTGATGGCAATCCGACATCCGCTGTCGAATGGAGTTCCGCCGCCCGTCGGGCGGCGGAGCGCGTCTTATAGCACGCGACTGGTGAAACTACTGTGACCGACCAACTCCAGCACCAGCTCGTCGCCCTTGTGCAGCGCGCCGACGCCCACCGGGGTGCCGGTAAGGATGACGTCGCCCGGCTGCAGGGCGAAGTGGCCGGCCATGTGCTGGATCATCGCGACTATGGGGTTGAGCATGTCGCGGCTGTTGCCGTCCTGGCGGGTTTCGCCGTTGATCGACAGGCGGATGCCGATATCGGCCAGGTCCTCGATGGCATCGCCGGGCACGAAGGGCGCCAGCACGCAGGCGCCGTCGAAACTCTTGGCGATTTCCCAGGGGTAGCCCTTCTCCTTGAGCTTGCTCTGCAGGTCGCGCAGGGTCAGGTCGAGCGCCGGGGCGAAACCGCTGATGGCGTCGCGCACTTCCTCGGCGTCCGGCTTCTTCGACAGCGGCTTGCCGATCAGCACGGCGATTTCCGCCTCGTAGTGCACCGCGCCGCGGTCGTCGGGAATGGCGAAGCCTTCGTCCAGCGGCACCACGCAGGAGCCCGGCTTGATAAACAGCAGCGGCTCGCTGGGCACCGGGTTGTTCAGCTCCTTGGCGTGTTCGGCGTAGTTGCGCCCGATGCACACGACCTTGCCGAGGGGAAAGTGGACGGTGGTTCCGTCGACATACTGGTGCTGATAGCTCATCACCGACTCCTGTGTTGTTCGTATTGTGGACATCCCGGCTTGTGGCCGGTCAGGTACCTTAACCGACGCGAGGGCGGATACGAAAACGCCCGCTGTAAAGCGGGCGTCTGCGTCGATCAGGCGAAGATCTTGCCGGGGTTCATGATGCCGTTGGGGTCGAACACCGCCTTGACCGCCTTCATGCAGGCGATTTCCGCCGGCGAACGGCTGTAGTGCAGGTAATCGCGCTTGGTCATGCCAACGCCGTGTTCGGCGCTGATCGAGCCGTTGTACTTCTGCACGGTCTCGAACACCCACTGGTTGACCACCGCGCACTTGGCGAAGAACTCGTCCTTGGACAGGTTCTCGGGCTTCAAAATATTCAGGTGCAGGTTGCCGTCGCCGATATGGCCGAACCACACCACCTCGAAGTCCGGGTAGTTGGCTTCGACTATGGCGTCGATGTCCTTGAGGAAGGCCGGCACCTGACTGACGGTGACCGAGATGTCGTTCTTGTACGGCGTCCAGTGGCTGATGGTCTCGGAGATGTACTCGCGCAGCTTCCACAGGTTGTGCAGCTGCTGCTCGCTCTGGCTCATCACGCCGTCGACCACCCAGCCCTGCTCGACGCAGTGCTCGAAGGTTTCCAGGGCCTGGTTGGCCACCTCCTCGGTGGTCGCCTCGAACTCCAGCAGGGCGTAGAAGGGGCACTCGCTGTCGAAGGGCGCCGGCACGTCGCCGCGGGCGAGGATCTTGGCCAGGGCCTTGTCGGAGAAGAACTCGAAGGCGGTCAGGTCCAGCTTGCCCTGGAAGGCGTGCAGCACCGGCATGATCGAGTCGAAATCCGGGGTGCCGAGCACCATCGCGGTGAGGTTCTTCGGCGCCCGGTCCAGACGCATGGTGGCCTCGACCACGAAGCCCAAAGTCCCTTCGGCGCCGATAAACAGCTGGCGCAGGTCGTAGCCGGTGGCGTTCTTGATCAGGTCGCGGTTCAGTTCCAGCAGCTCGCCGGTGCCGGTGACCACCTTCAGGCCGGCCACCCAGTTGCGGGTCATGCCGTAGCGAATCACCTTGATCCCGCCGGCATTGGTGCCGATATTGCCGCCAATCTGGCTGGAGCCCGAGGAGGCGAAGTCCACCGGGTAGTACAGGCCCTTGTCCTCGGCGAACAGCTGCAGCTGCTTGGTCACCACGCCCGGCTGGCACACCGCGGTGCGGTCGTACTCGTTGAAGGCGAGAATCTGGTTCATGTAGTCGAACGCCACCACCACCTCGCCGTTGGCCGCCACCGCCGCCGCCGACAGCCCGGTGCGACCACCCGAGGGCACCAGGGCGATCTTGTGCGCATTGGCCCAACGCACGATGGCCTGCACCTGCTCGATGCTCTTGGGAAAGACGATGGCCGAAGGCGCCGGGGCGAAATGCTTGGTCCAGTCCTTGCCGTAGGCCTCGAGGGAATCGGCGTCGGTCAGCACCTTGCCGGGTTCAACCAGGGTCTTCAGCTCTTCGATCTGGGCAGAGGTGGTCATCTACAGAACTCTCAAAGGATTCATGGTCGCCCTGAGAACCATTCAGGTCGCGACCGAGCATTGAAAAAGGCGAACATGCTAGCATACGCACCCCGTGAATCGAGCCATGCAGCGATCTACGGGCGCTGGCTGAGTTTCTCGGCCCTTCCCTGAAAACATCCCTGGGACAACAGGTACTCCGATGAGCAAGACCTCTCTCGACAAGAGCAAGATCAAGTTCCTTCTTCTCGAAGGCGTCCACCAGAATGCCGTGGACACCCTGAAGGCCGCCGGCTACAGCAACATCGAGTACCTCAAGGGCGCGCTGTCGGGCGAAGAGCTCAAGGAAAAGATCGCCGAAGCCCATTTCATCGGTATCCGCTCGCGCACCCAGCTGACCGCCGAGGTCTTCGACTGCGCGAAGAAGCTGGTCGCTGTCGGCTGCTTCTGCATCGGCACCAACCAGGTCGACCTGGACGCTGCCCGCGAGCGCGGCATCGCCGTGTTCAACGCGCCCTACTCCAACACCCGTTCGGTGGCCGAGCTGGTGCTGGCCGAGGCCATCCTGCTGCTGCGCGGTATCCCCGAGAAGAACGCCTCCTGCCATCGCGGCGGCTGGATCAAGTCGGCGGCCAACTCCTTCGAGATCCGCGGCAAGAAGCTGGGCATTATCGGCTACGGCTCCATTGGCACCCAGCTCTCGGTACTGGCCGAGGCCCTGGGCATGCAGGTGTACTTCTACGACACCGTGACCAAGCTGCCGCTGGGCAACGCCACGCAGATCGGTGACCTCTACGAGCTGCTGGGCCTGTGCGACATCGTGTCCCTGCACGTGCCGGAGCTGCCGTCCACCCAGTGGATGATCGGCGAGAAGGAAATCCGCGCCATGAAGAAGGGCGGCATCCTGATCAACGCCGCGCGCGGCACCGTGGTCGAGCTGGATCACCTGGCCCAGGCGATCAAGGACGAGCACCTGATCGGCGCGGCCATCGACGTGTTCCCGGTCGAGCCCAAGTCCAACGACGAGGAGTTCGAGAGCCCGCTGCGCGGCCTGGATCGGGTGATCCTCACCCCGCACATCGGCGGTTCCACCGCCGAGGCGCAGGCCAACATCGGCCTGGAAGTGGCCGAGAAGCTGGTCAAGTACAGCGACAACGGTACCTCGGTGTCCTCGGTCAACTTCCCCGAAGTGGCCCTGCCGGCGCACCCGGGCAAGCACCGCCTGCTGCACATCCACGCCAACGTGCCGGGCGTGATGAGCGAGATCAACAAGGTGTTCGCCGACAACGGCATCAACATCTCCGGCCAGTTCCTGCAGACCAACGACAAGGTCGGCTACGTGGTGATCGACGTCGACGCCGAGTACTCCGACCTGGCCCTGGAAAAACTCCAGCACGTCAACGGCACCATCCGCAGCCGCGTCCTGTTCTAAGCCGGCGGCAGCAAGCGAAAAGGGGAGGCTTCGGCCTCCCCTTTTTCGTTCGTCGCCCGGATGCCATCCGAGCTACTGGCCGGCCTCCAGCCGTGCCAGCTCGGCGGCGGCCTCATCCAGTTGCGCCTCGTTGAACACCTTGACCCCGGCGCGGCGCAACAAGGCGGCGGTCACGCCTTCGCCCGGCACGCGCACGCCGCTGAAGCTGCCGTCGTAGTTCTCAAGATTGCCGCACGATGGGCTGCGCGCCTTGAGCAGGGCCAGGCGGATGCCGTGCTCGTGCACCAGCGCCAGCGCCTGCTCGGCACCACTGACGAAAGCGGCGGTGACGTCCGCGCCCGCCACCGTCAACACCGGCAGTTGTCCGTCCAGCACCAGGGCGCC
>NZ_AVOF01000086.1:0-9492 GCF_000465935.2 Pseudomonas sp. EGD-AK9 | reverse complement strand
CTACCTGATCGACACCTGCGACGGCCGCCTGCTGCAGCGCCTGGTCACGCCGGCCGGCCGCCACTTCAACGGCCACGCGGTGTTCCACAAGGGCGGCGACTGGCTGTACGCCACCGAGAACGACACCAACGAGCCCGGTCGCGGCGTGCTCGGCGTCTACCGCCTGCAGGGCGAGCGCCTGGTGCGCGCCGGCGAGCATGCCAGCCACGGCGTCGGCCCGCACCAGCTGCTGTGGATGCCCGACGGCGAAACCCTGGTGGTGGCCAACGGCGGCATCCGCACCGAAGCCGAGAGCCGGGTGGAGATGAACCTCGACGCCATGGACGCCAGCCTGGTGCTGATGCGCCGCGACGGCAGCCTGGTCAGCCGCGAACGCCTGGCCGAGCAGCAGAACAGCGTGCGCCACCTGGCCGTGGCCAGCGACGGCACGGTGGTCAGCGGCCAGCAATATATGGGCGACATCCAGGATGCGGCCCCGCTGCTGGCGATCAAGCGTCCCGGCCAGGCCTTCCAGCCCTTCCCGCTGGGCGAGGCGCAGCGCCTGGCGATGAACCAGTACACCGCCAGCGTGGCGATCCACAGCGAGCTGCGCCTGCTGGCGCTGACTGCCCCGCGCGGCAACCGCTTCTTCATCTGGGATCTGGACAGCGCGGAAGTGCGCCTGGACGTGCCGCTGGCCGACTGCGCCGGGGTCGGCGCGCTGGCCGAGGGCTTCGTGGTCAGCTCCGGCCAGGGCCGCTGCCGCCTGTACGACTGCCGCGGCGAGCGCATAGTCGCCAAGGCGCTGGAGTTGCCGGCCGGGCTGTGGGACAACCACCTGCGCCTGGCCTGACGCTCTGGGGGCGACCCGGGACGCGAGCCTGCCGCGTCCCGGATGCAATCCGGGCCATCCGCGCCAGCGGTTGGGGGCGCCGCGAGCCCCGCAAGGCGAAACGCCTCCCCCGCCTCCGCGAGAGCAACGGCAAACAGACGCGCAACTGTCATCCAAACGTCATCAACTGGTCATAACCTGCAAAAGCCCGCCGCGGCGTGGCCAACCTATACTTCAGCACCTGCTCCCGGCGACGGAGCGGCTGAGCGATAGGGAAATCGACACCACCGCCACGCGCTGCTTACCGGCTGGCTTCCCAACGTTCGACCTCCGAGGCATGACTCCCATGCTGCAAAAATCCCTGCGTGCGCAGATTCTCGCTCTGCTCGGCGGCAGCCTGGCGCTGATCCTGATCACCGCGCTGGCCTGTTTCAGCTTCCTCTCCGGCGGCATCCAGTCCTACCGCGGCCTGCTCGATGGCCCCCTGGAAGCCTCGCGGCTGATCGACGCGGCCAACGTCGAATTCAAGACCCAGGTGCAGGAATGGAAGAACGTGCTGCTGCGCGGCCAGGACAGCGCCAACCTCGAGCGCTACTGGAGCCAGTTCGAGGCGCAGGAGCGCAAGGTGCAGGAGCGCCTCGGCCAGCTGATCCAGGTCGCCGCCGCCGATCCGGCGCTGAAAGCCCAGGTCGAACGCCTGCGCAGCGAACACCAGAGCCTCGGCGCCAACTACCGCAAGGGCCGCGACGCCTTCGTCGCCGCCGGCGCCGACGCCCAGGCCGGCGATGCCGCGGTCAAGGGTATCGACCGCGCCGCCAGCGAGCAGATGAGCGCGCTGGTCGACCAACTGCGCCAGCACAGCCTGAGCCAGGCCGAGCAGATCAACGCCAGCGCCGAGCGCACCATCCTCAGCGGTACCCTGCTGATGCTGGCCGCCGCCCTGGTGATCGGGGTGTTCAGCCTGTGGCTGGTCAATCGCCACCTGATCATCCCCATCCGCCACCTGATCACCCACGTCGATCAGCTCAGCCACGGCCAGTTCGGCCAGCGCGTGGAGACCTCGCGCGCCGACGAACTGGGCATGCTGGCGATAGCCGCCAACACCCTGCGCGACTTTCTCGCCAGCACCACCGAGAGCCTGCACCAGAGCAGCGGCGACCTCGACAACGCCAGCGGCGAGCTGAACGCCATCGCCTCGCGCATGACCGAGGGGGTCAACGAGCAGTTCGAGCGCACCGACCAGGTCGCCACCGCCATGCACCAGATGTCCGCCACCGCCCAGGAGGTGGCGCGGCATGCCGCCGAGGCGGCGCACGCGGCGGACGATGCCGACGACTCGGCACGCCAGGGCGGCAAGGTCATGCAGTCGACCATCGCCACCATCACCGACATGCGCGGCGAGATCGCCAACACCGCCGAGGTGATCCGCCGCCTGGAGGCCGACAGCGGGCGCATCGGCAAGGTGCTGGAGGTGATCCGCGGCATCGCCGAGCAGACCAACCTGCTGGCGCTCAACGCCGCCATCGAAGCGGCGCGCGCCGGCGAACAGGGCCGCGGCTTCGCCGTGGTCGCCGACGAGGTGCGCACCCTGGCCCAGCGCACCGCCGAATCCACCGCCGAGATCAACCAGATCATCGATACCGTGCAGACCGGTGCGCTGAATGCCGTGCGCGCCATCGAGAGCGGCCAGCAGCGCAGCGAGCAGGGCGTCACCCAGGTCACCGAGGCCGGCGCCATGCTGCAGCGCATCACCGGCGCGGTGGAGGCGATCCGCGACATGAACCGGCAGATCGCCACCGCCGCCGAGGAGCAGACCTCGGTGGCCGAGGACATCTCGCGCAACCTCACCGAGCTGACCGCCATCGCCAGCGCCAACCAGGAAAACGTCGAGCGCACCCAGGCCGCCAGCCACAACCTGCGCAACCTGTCCGGGCAGCTGGGCGAGGTGACCCGCCGCCTCGGTTCATAGATCACTGAGCAGCTGGCACAGGGAAGTGCCAGCACCCTGCAATCACCCGCCCCACGGGGTTTTGACAGCGCCCGGCTCTGGCACTAAGGTGCCTCTCTTGCCTATTCCCAGGCCCTACCCTGCTCGCCAAGGAAACGGAATATGTTGCTCCGCCGCATGCTCATCATGCTCGGCGTGGTACTCGTCGTGGTACTCGCCTTCGCCGCCTACAAAGGCCTCTCCATCTACCAGCAGATCCAGATGTTCTCGGCGCCGCAGCCGGCCATCAGCGTCTCCGCCGCACAGGCCGAGCAGCAGCCCTGGCAGGGTCGCCTGCCGGCCATCGGCACGCTCAAGGCGTTCCAGGGCGTGGACCTGTCCGCCGAGGTGGAAGGCATCGTCAGCGCAGTGCTGTTCGAGTCCGGGCAGAAGGTCACGCTCGGCCAGCCGCTGATCCAGCTCGACAGCGAAGTGGAACGCGCCAACCTGGCCACCGCCGAGGCGGTGCGCAGCCTGGCGCGGGTCGAATTCGAACGCGGCCGCAGCCTGGTGAACCGGCAGAGCATCTCCAAGAGCGAGTTCGACCGCCTCAACGCCGAGCTGCTCAAGGCCGAGGCGACGGTCGCCCAGCTCAAGGCGCAACTGGACAAGAAGCGCGTGCTCGCCCCCTTCGCCGGCACCATCGGCATCCGCCAGGTGGACACCGGCGACTACCTCTCGCCCGGTGCCGCCATCGCCACCCTGCAGGATCTGTCGCGCCTGCACGTCGACTTCTTCCTGCCCGAACAGCGCGCGCCGCTGCTGCAGGTCGGCCAGCGCGTGCTGGTCGGCGTGGCCGCCTACCCGGGCGAGACCTTCGAGGGCCGGATCGCCGCGCTCAACCCCAAGGTGGAGAACGAAACCCGCAACCTGCAGGTGCGCGCCACCCTGAGCAACCCGGACGAGAAGCTGCTGCCGGGCATGTTCGCCAACCTCGAGGTGCTGCTGGCGGGCGACGAGGCGAAGATCGTGGTGCCGGAAACCGCCATCACCTACACCCTCTATGGCAACTCGGTGTACGTGGTGCAGGAAAAGCAGGACGAGGACGGCCAACCGGTCAAGGATGCCGAGGGTAAGACGCAGCTGACGGTCGAGCGGCGCTTCGTCGAGACCGGCGAACGCCGTGCCGGCCGCGTGGTAATAGTCAAAGGGCTGCAAGCCGGCGAACAGGTGGTCACCTCCGGCCAGCTCAAGCTGGACAACGGCGCCCATGTCGAGCTGGTCGAAGATCCGGCACTGCAACTAGACGCGAACTGACCCGTCAACGCGCGTAGGAGCCAGCCCGCTGGCGATCTGCCCCAAGCCAGATCTCGCCGGCATGCCGGCTCCTACGGATGACAACAGCCAAGGAAATCCTTATGGCTTTTACCGATCCTTTTATCCGCCGTCCGGTGCTGGCCACAGTGGTCAGCCTGCTGATCGTGCTGCTCGGCTTCCAGGCCTTCGGCAAGCTGAGCATCCGTCAGTACCCGCAGATGGAGAACGCCCTGATCACGGTGACCACCGCCTACCCCGGGGCCAACGCCGAGACCATCCAGGGCTATATCACCCAGCCGCTGCAGCAGAGCCTGGCCAGCGCCGAAGGCATCGACTACATGACCTCGTCGAGCCAGCAGAACCTGTCGACCATCTCCATCTACGCGCGCATCGGCGCCGACACCGACCGCCTGTTCACCGAGCTGCTGGCCAAGGCCAACGAGGTGAAGAACCAGCTGCCGCAGGACGCCGAAGACCCGGTGCTGTCCAAGGAGGCGGCCGACGCCTCGGCGCTGATGTACGTCAGCTTCTACAGCGACGAGCTGTCCAACCCGCAGATCACCGACTACCTCTCCAGGGTGATCCAGCCCAAGCTGGCCACCCTGCCCGGCATGGCCGAGGCGCAGATCCTCGGCAACCAGGTGTTCGCCATGCGCCTGTGGCTGGACCCGGTGAAGATGGCCGCCTACGGCGTCACCGCCGGCGACCTCAACGAGGCAGTGCGCAAGTACAACTTCCTCTCAGCCGCCGGCGAGGTGAAGGGCCAGTACGTGGTCACCAGCATCAACGCCAGCACCGACCTGAAGTCGGCCGAGGCCTTCGGCGCGATTCCGGTGAAGACCCTCGGCGATACCCGCGTGCTGGTGCGCGACATCGCCCGGGTGGAGATGGGCGCGGAGAACTACGACTCGATCAGCTCCTTCGACGGCATCCCCTCGGTGTACATCGCCATCAAGGGCACGCCGAGCGCCAACCCGCTGGAAGTGATCAAGGAGGTGCGCGGCATCCTCCCCGAACTGGAGGCGCAGCTGCCGCCGAACCTCAAGGTGGCCATCGCCTACGACGCCACCCTGTTTATCCAGGCGTCCATCGACGAGGTGGTCAAGACCCTGATCGAGGCGGTGCTGATCGTCATAGTCGTGGTGTTCCTGTTCCTCGGCGCGCTGCGCTCGGTGCTGATCCCGGTGATCACCATCCCGCTGTCGATGATCGGCGTGCTGTTCTTCATGCAGCTGATGGGCTACTCGATCAACCTGCTGACCCTGCTGGCTATGGTGCTGGCCATCGGCCTGGTGGTGGACGACGCCATCGTCGTGGTGGAGAACATCCACCGCCATATCGAGGAGGGCAAGACGCCGTTCGACGCTGCCATCGAGGGCGCGCGCGAGATCGCCGTGCCGGTGGTGTCGATGACCATCACCCTGGCCGCGGTGTACGCCCCCATCGGCTTCCTCGAAGGCCTGACCGGCGCGCTGTTCAAGGAATTCGCCCTGACCCTGGCCGGCGCGGTGATCATTTCCGGCATAGTCGCCCTGACCCTGTCGCCGATGATGTGCGCCAAGCTGCTGCGCCATGACGAGAACCCCTCGGGACTGGCCCATCGCCTGGATCTGATCTTCGACCGGCTCAAGCAGCGTTACCAGAAGATGCTGCACGGCACCCTCAACACCCGCCCGGTGGTGGTGGTGTTCGCCCTGATCGTCATGGCGCTGATCCCGGTGCTGCTCAGCTTCACCCAAAGCGAACTGGCGCCGGAGGAGGATCAGGGCATCGTGTTCCTCTTCGCCAACGCACCGCAGCCGACCAACCTCGACTACGTCAACGCCTACACCGACCAGTTCGTGGAGATCTTCAAGACCTTCCCCGAGTACTACTCCTCGTTCCAGATCAACGGCTTCGACGGTGTGCAATCGGGCATCGGCGGCTTCTTGCTGACGCCCTGGAACGAGCGCGAGCGCACCCAGATGGAGATCCTTCCGGAGGTGCAGGCGCGGCTCAACCACATCCCCGGCCTGCAGATCTTCGGCTTCAACCTGCCGTCGCTGCCGGGCACCGGCGAGGGCCTGCCGTTCCAGTTCGTGATCAACACGCCGAACGACTACGAGTCGCTGCTGCAGGTGACCGAGCGCATCAAGGCGCGCGCGCTGGAGTCGGGCAAGTTCGCCTTCCTCAATATCGACCTGGCCTTCGACAAGCCGGAAATCGTGGTCGACATCGACCGCGCCAAGGCGGCGCAGATGGGCGTGTCCATGGAGGACCTCGGCGTCACCCTGGCCAGCCTGCTCGGCGAGGGCGAGATCAACCGCTTCACCATCGACGGGCGCAGCTACAAGGTGATCGCCCAGGTCGAGCGCGCCTACCGCGACAATCCGGGCTGGCTGGACAGCTACCACGTGCGCAGCGAAAGCGGCGTCATGGTGCCGCTGGGCACCCTGATCAGCCTCAGCGACCGCGCCCGGCCGACCAAGCTCAAGCAGTTCCAGCAGCTCAATTCGGCGATCATCGAGGGCGTGCCCATCGTCAGCCAGGGCGAGGCGATCGACACCATCACCGCCATCGCCCGCGAGGAAGCGCCGCGCGGCTACAGCTTCGACCATGCCGGCGCCTCGCGGCAGTACATCCAGGAAGGCAGCGCGCTGTTCGTCACCTTCGCCCTGGCCCTGGCGATCATCTTCCTGGTGCTGGCCGCGCAGTTCGAGAGCTTCCGCGACCCGTTGGTGATCCTGGTCACCGTGCCGCTGTCGATCTGCGGCGCGCTGGTGCCGATCTTCCTCGGTTTTTCCACCATGAACATCTACACCCAGGTGGGCCTGGTGACGCTGATCGGCCTGATCAGCAAGCACGGCATCCTCATCGTCGAGTTCGCCAACCAGCTGCGCCACGACAAGGGCCTGCCGCTGCGCGAGGCCATCGAGGAAGCGGCGGCGATCCGCCTGCGCCCGGTGCTGATGACCACCGCGGCGATGGTGTTCGGCATGGTGCCGCTGATCCTCGCCAGCGGCGCCGGCGCGGTGAGCCGCTTCGACATCGGCCTGGTGATTGCCACCGGCATGAGCGTCGGCACGCTGTTCACCCTGTTCGTCCTGCCCTGCGTCTACAGCCTGCTGGCCAAGCCGGATGCCGAGCCGCAGGCGCAGACCGTGCCCGCCCATTGAGCAGTGCCTGCCCGTAGGGTGTCGCGGGGCCGCGACACCCTACAGCCGGCGTACGACAGAAAGGCGTAATTAGTCCTTGCTATTTATGTAATAGGAATTATTCTCAGTTACGTAAAGACGGCCAAGGAGACCTGCCATGACCTACCTGATCGATGCCTGGCTGGACCGCCCGCATCCCTATCTGCGCATCCTCAATCGCGAAACCGGCGAGGTCTGCGCCATGCTCGAAGAGGAAGCCCTGGACGAGCTGCGCGACCAGGGCGACCTGGATCTGCACGAGCTCAGCTCCAGCGAACCCATAGTGCTCAAGGAGCTGGTGCGCAGCCTGTTCCTGTTCTGCTACGCGCGGGCCTTGCGGCCCTGAGTCGAAACCGCCATTCGGTGCTCGCGGCGCAATCGCTGAAACGCAAACGGGGCGCCCTGTTTCCAGGGCGCCCCGTTTCGTTGGACTTTCTCGCGGTCAGGTAGGGTGCGCCATGCGCACCGCAGCGACAGCCTGTGCCCAAGGCTTACAGGATATCGAGCAGCTCGACATCGAACACCAGCACGCTGTGCGGCGGGATGCTGCCGACGCCCTGGGCGCCATAGGCCAGCTCGCTCGGCACGTGCAGGCGCCACTTGCTGCCGGTGCCCATCAGTTGCAGCGCCTCGACCCAACCCGGGATCACCCCGCCGACCGGGAATTCCGCCGGCTGGCCGCGCTCGTAGGAGCTGTCGAACACGGTGCCGTCGATCAGGGTGCCGTGGTAGTGGGTACGCACCTGGTCGTCGGCCGACGGCTTGGCGCCCTCGCCCGCCACCAGCACTTCGTACTGCAGGCCCGACGGCAACACGGTCACGCCTTCGCGCTTGGCATTCTCGGCCAGGTAGGCGCGGCCCTCGCCGGCAGCGGCTTCGGCCTTGGCGGCGGCTTCGGCCTGCATGATTTCGCGGATAACCTTGAAGCTGGCGCCCAGCTCGGCCTCGGAGACGCGGCTGGCCTGGCCGCCGAACGCGTCGGTCAGGCCGGCGAGGATGGCCGTCAGGTCGACGCCGGGCGGCGGGTTGTCGCGCAGTTGACCGCCGAGCTGGCGGCCGATGCCGTAGCTGACGCGGCCCTCGTCGGAGGACAGATCGGGGCTGAAGGTGAATTCGGACATGAAAGGCTCCGCTTGGGGCTGCAAAAAGGCCGGCCAGACTAGCACAGAAGCGCGGCCCGTCGTCACGCGCCCATGCTGGCGGAACGGCGCCGTCGGCAGCGCTCGGAGCAGTAACGCACTTCGTCCCAGCAGCGCGCCCATTTCTTGCGCCAGGTGAACGGCAGCCCGCAGACCGCGCAGCTTTTCACCGGCAACTGGCGCTTGTTCACAGCATCTCCCCGGCATCCAGGCGGGCCAGCAGGCGCTCGCCCCAGTCCCACAGCGCCTGCTGCCTGGCCTCGTCCATGCGCGCCAGGTTGCGATAGACCATGCCCAGGCGCGGGTTGCGCTCGAGCCGCTCGCGGTGGCGCATAAGGAAGTGCCAGTACAGCGCGTTGAACGGACAGGCCGACTCGCCGCTGCTCTCGCTCACCTTGTAGGCGCAGCCGCTGCAGTAGTCGGACATGCGCTTGATGTACTGGCCGCTGGCGCAGTAGGGCTTGGAACCCAGGTAGCCGCCGTCGGCGTGCATCACCATGCCCAGGGTATTGGGCAGCTCGACCCAGTCGAAGGCATCCATGTACACCGCCAGGTACCAGTCGCAGATCTGCTTGGGCGCGATGCCGGCGAGCAGGGCGAAGTTGCCGGTGACCATCAGCCGCTGGATATGGTGGGCGTAGGCGTGCTCCAGGGTCTGGCCGATGGCCTGGCGCAGGCAGTTCATGCGGGTGTTGCCGGTCCAGTAGAACGCAGGCAGCGCACGCGTGTTGCCGAAGGCGTTGCCCTCGGCGTACTCGGGCATCTGCAGCCAGTAGATGCCGCGCACGTACTCGCGCCAGCCGATCAGCTGGCGGATAAAGCCCTCCGCCGCATTCAGCGGCACCCGCCCGGCCCAATAGGCGGCCTCGACGTCGGCGCACAGGCGGCGCAGGTCGAGCAGGCCGATGTTCAGCGCGGCGCTGATGCGCGCGTGAAACAGGTAGGGCTCGCCGCTGGCCATGGCGTCCTGGTAGTCGCCGAAATCCGCCAGGCCGCGGGCGAGGAAATGCGCCCAGAGCCGCTCGGCCTCGGCGTGGGTCACCGGGTAGTCGAAGGCCGCCAGGCTGCCGTAGTGGTGGGAAAAGCGCGCGGCCACCAGCGCCAGCACCTCGCCGGTGATCGCGT
>NZ_AVOF01000085.1:0-31138 GCF_000465935.2 Pseudomonas sp. EGD-AK9 | reverse complement strand
AGGCGCGCGCCAAGCGTCATGAGTTCATGACGGTCGAGCACCTGCTGCTGGCCTTGCTGGATAACGAGGCGGCGGCCAGCGTGTTGCGCGCCTGTGGAGCCAATCTCGACAAGCTGCGCCATGATTTGCAGGAGTTCATCGACTCCACCACGCCGTTGATTCCCCAGCACGACGAAGAGCGCGAAACCCAGCCAACTCTGGGCTTCCAGCGCGTGCTGCAGCGCGCGGTGTTCCATGTGCAGAGTTCGGGCAAGCGCGAAGTCACCGGCGCCAACGTGCTGGTGGCGATCTTCAGCGAACAGGAAAGCCAGGCCGTGTTCCTGCTCAAGCAGCAGAGCGTGGCGCGTATCGACGTGGTCAACTACATCGCTCACGGCATCTCCAAGGTGCCGGGGCACGGCGATCATCACGAGAACGACCAGGAGATGCAGGACGAAGAGGGAGGCGAGGCCTCGGCCTCCGGCAATCCGCTGGACGCCTACGCCAGCAACCTGAACGAACTGGCGCGTCAGGGGCGCATCGACCCGTTGGTCGGTCGCGAGCACGAGGTCGAGCGCGTGGCGCAGATCCTCGCCCGGCGGCGCAAGAACAACCCGCTGCTGGTCGGCGAGGCTGGCGTCGGCAAGACCGCCATCGCCGAGGGCCTGGCCAAGCGCATCGTCGACGAGCAGGTACCCGATCTGCTGGCCGACAGCGTGGTCTATTCCCTGGACCTCGGCGCGCTGCTGGCCGGTACCAAGTACCGCGGCGATTTCGAGAAGCGCTTCAAGGCGCTGCTCAACGAGCTGCGCAAGCGCCCGCACGCCATCCTGTTCATCGACGAGATCCACACCATCATCGGCGCCGGTGCGGCGTCCGGCGGGGTGATGGATGCCTCCAACCTGCTCAAGCCGATGCTGTCCTCTGGCGAGATTCGCTGCATCGGCTCCACCACCTTTCAGGAATTTCGCGGCATCTTCGAGAAGGATCGCGCCCTGGCGCGGCGCTTCCAGAAGGTCGACGTGGTCGAGCCGTCGGTCGACGACACCTACGGCATCCTCAAGGGGCTCAAGGCGCGTTTCGAGCAGCATCACCATATCGAGTACAGCGACGAGGCCCTGCGTGCGGCGGCCGAGCTGGCCGCGCGCTACATCAACGACCGGCACATGCCGGACAAGGCCATCGACGTGATCGACGAGGCGGGCGCCTATCAGCGCCTACAGCCGGAAGACAAGCGCGTGCCGCGCATCGAGGTCGCCCAGGTCGAGGACATAGTCGCGAAGATCGCGCGGATTCCGCCCAAGCACGTATCCAGCTCGGACAAGGAGCTGCTGCGCAACCTGGAGCGCGACCTCAAGCTCACCGTATTCGGTCAGGATGCCGCCATCGACTCGCTGGCCACGGCGATCAAGCTGTCGCGCGCCGGGCTCAAGGCGCCGGACAAGCCGGTCGGCTCCTTCCTCTTCGCCGGCCCCACCGGCGTGGGCAAGACCGAGGCCGCCCGGCAGTTGGCCAAGGCCATGGGCATCGAGCTGGTGCGCTTCGACATGTCCGAGTACATGGAGCGGCATACCGTGTCACGGCTGATCGGCGCGCCGCCCGGCTACGTCGGTTTCGACCAGGGCGGTCTGTTGACCGAGGCGATCACCAAGCAGCCGCATTGCGTGCTGCTGCTCGACGAGATCGAGAAGGCCCATCCGGAAGTCTTCAACCTGCTGCTGCAGGTGATGGATCACGGCACCCTGACCGACAACAATGGGCGCAAGGCGGATTTCCGCAACGTGATCCTGATCATGACCACCAACGCCGGGGCGGAAACCGCGGCGCGGGCGTCGATCGGCTTCACCCAGCAGGATCACTCCACCGATGCCATGGAAGTGATCAAGAAGAGCTTCACTCCGGAGTTTCGCAACCGCCTGGACACCATCATCCAGTTCGGCCGCCTGAGCCACGAGACGATCAAGAGCATTGTCGACAAGTTCCTCACCGAACTGCAGGCGCAGCTGGAGGACAAGCGCGTCACCCTGGAGGTCAGCGATGCGGCGCGCGGCTGGCTGGCCGAGCGCGGTTACGACGTCATGATGGGCGCCAGGCCGATGGCGCGCCTGATCCAGGACAAGATCAAGCGTCCGTTGGCGGAGGAAATCCTCTTCGGCGAGCTGGCCGAGCATGGCGGTGTGGTGCACATCGACATCAAGGATGGCGAGCCGAGCTTCGAGTACGAGACGGCGGCAGAAGTCGCCTGATCGGCTGGAAAGACGAACGAAAACGCCCGGCATATGCCGGGCGTTTTCGTTTGGTGCTTGGCTTAACGGGCGCGGTAGGTGATGCGGCCCTTGCTCAAGTCATAAGGTGTCAGCTCGACGCGCACCTTGTCACCAGTGAGAATGCGGATGTAATTCTTGCGCATCTTGCCGGAGATGTGCGCGGTAACGACGTGCCCGTTTTCCAACTCCACGCGGAACATGGTGTTGGGCAGGGTGTCGACGACAGTGCCTTCCATTTCGAAGCTGTCTTCTTTCGACATGCAGTAAAGCCCTCGGTATCCAGGAAATGGCCCGGTGCAACTGGCGCCAGGCAAAAGCGGCGTGCATTGTGCCCGAAAACAGGAGGCTGCGCCAAGGGGCTTGGCGGGGAGAGCTTGCTCGGTGGTGCGCGCGAGGCTCTAGGTCAGGAGGGTCCAGCGCTGATTGACGAACAGCTCGATGGGGCGGTACTGGGTCTTGTAGTTCATCTTGCGGCAGTTCTTGATCCAGTAGCCGAGATAGACGGCCTGCAGTCCCAGGCGCGCGGTTTCGCCGATCTGCCAGAGGATGGCGAAGCGGCCGAGGCTGCGGCGCTCTTCGCTGGGGTCGTAGAAGGTGTAGACCGCTGACAGGCCGTTGGGCAGCAGGTCGGTCACGGCTATGGCTACCAGGCGACCGCGCAGACGGAATTCGTAGAAACGCGAAAACGGCAGGTCGCGCACCAGGAAGGTGGAGAACTGGTCGCGACTCGGCGGATACATGTCGCCATCGGCGTGGCGCTGCTCGATGTAGCGCACGTAGAGCGCGTAGTACTCCTCGGTGAAGGCCGGGCGCACGGGGCGCACGCTGATGTCTTGGTTGCGCTTGAGGATACGCCGCTGCTGGCGATTAGGGGTGAACGCCGAGGCCGGGATGCGCGCCGGAACGCAGGCGGTGCACTGCTGGCAATGCGGGCGATAGAGGTGGTCGCCGCTGCGGCGAAAGCCCATTTCCGAGAGTTCGGCGTAGACCAGCACGTCCATGGGCTGACTGGGGTCGAGAAACAGGGTGGTGGCCTGTTCTTCGGGCAGATAGCTGCACGGATGAGGCTGGGTGGCGTAGAACTTCAGGCGGGCCAGCTCGGTCATGGCGGTGTCTCGGTAAAGCCTTGCCTAAGAGTGTAAGCCAAGTTCGGCTGCAAGCTACAGGTCCTCAGGCTGCCAGTGGTGCGAGTGGATTCGGGGGTGTAGGGCGGATCGGAGCGCCGAGCGCTTGCAGCGCCGGCGGACAGTCCGTCGGGCCATACGGCGTTGCAGCTTCGCGCACGGATCGGTGCCCGCGACGCCCTAGGCGAGCCAGTTTGCCGTGTTGGGCAGGTCCAGATGGCGCTGCAGGTAGTCGGCGAAAGCCGCGCGGGGGATGGCGCGGGCGCCGAAGCTGTGCAGGTGCTGGGTGGGCATCTGGCAGTCGATCAGGACGAAGCCCCACTGGCGCAGCTTGTCGACCAGGGTGGCGAACCCCACCTTGGAGGCGTTGTCGGCGCGGCTGAACATGGATTCGCCGAAGAACAGCTGGCCGATGGCCAGGCCATAGAGGCCGCCGACCAGTTCCTCGCCCTGCCAGACCTCCACCGAGTGGGCGATGCCGCGGCGGTGTAGCTCCAGGTAGGCGTCCTGCATGCTCGGGGTGATCCAGGTGCCGTCGGCGTAATCGCGCGGTGCGGCGCAGGCGCGGATCACCGCGGCGAAATCCCGGTCGAAGCTGACCCGATAACGCTGTTGGCGCAGCAGCTTGGCCAGGCTGCGGGAGAGATGCAGTTCATCGGGAAACAGCACGGTGCGTGGATCGGGCGACCACCAGAGAATCGGCTGGCCGTCCTGGAACCAGGGGAAGCAGCCGTGGCGGTAGGCGCCGATCAGGCGATCGGCGCTGAGGTCGCCGCCAGCCGCGAGCAAACCGTTGGGCTCGCGCATGGCCTTGGCCAGTGACGGGAATGCCAGGGAGTCGCGTTGCAGCCAGGTCAGCATGCGGGGTGTCCGGCGGAGCAGGGCAGGGGAGAGGGCGAGCGAAGCGGCTCGCCCGGGTGGATCAATGGCTTTCGAGGAACTTCTCGACGTCCAGTGCAGCCATGCAGCCGGCACCGGCGGAGGTGATGGCCTGACGGTAGACGTGGTCGGCCACGTCGCCGGCGGCGAATACGCCGTCGATACTGGTGGCGGTGGCGTTGCCTTCGCTGCCGCCCTTGATCAGCAGGTAGCCGTCACGCATCTCCAGCTGGCCGGTGAACAGCTCGGTGTTGGGCTTGTGGCCGATGGCGATGAACACGCCGGCCAGCGGCAGTTCCTTGGTGGCGCCGTTCTCGGTGCTCTTCAGGCGCACGCCGGTGACGCCGGTCTGGTCGCCCAGCACCTCGTCGAGGGTGTGGTTCCAGTGCAGCTTGATATTGCCGTTGGCGGCCTTGTCGAACAGTTTGTCCTGCAGGATCTTCTCCGAGCGCAGCTTGTCGCGGCGATGAACCAGGTGCACTTCCTTGGCGATGTTGGACAGGTACAGCGCCTCTTCCACGGCGGTGTTGCCGCCGCCGATCACCGCCACCACCTGGTTGCGGTAGAAGAAGCCGTCGCAGGTGGCGCAGGCCGATACGCCCTTGCCGGAGAAGGCTTCTTCCGAGGGCAGGCCGAGGTACTGGGCGCTGGCGCCGGTGGCGATGATCAGTGCGTCGCAGCTGTAGGTGCCGCTGTCGCCCTTGAGTACGAAGGGACGGCTCTGCAACTCGGCGGTATGGATGTGGTCGTAGATGATCTCGGTGTCGAAGCGTTCGGCATGCTTCTGCATGCGCTCCATCAGCGCCGGGCCGGTCAGGCCTTCGACGTCGCCCGGCCAGTTGTCCACCTCGGTGGTGGTGGTGAGTTGGCCGCCGGGTTGGATGCCGGTGATGACCACGGGCTTTAGATTGGCGCGAGCGGCGTAGACGGCTGCGCTATAACCGGCAGGGCCGGAGCCCAGGATAATCAGGCGTGAATGCTTGACTTCGCTCATAAAAAAACCCCATAAGCCTTTGTCACAAAAGAGAATGCGTGCTCCAATTGAGCCGCATGGAAGCTGCTGCCGGCTATGCTACACCGAAGCGGGGCGGGTGCGGGAGCTTGGCGATTGGCCGGTGGGCGACGGGCCTGGGGTAAATCCGTACAATGTCCGCGTTCTGCGGTTAACCATCAGATGGACGCGCCAGGGGCGCAGGAAATGGCTGTTTTGAAGAATTCCACCACGCAGATTCCGGACTGGCGGCAGAAACTTCAGTATCGACTGAAGGAGGGCGCATTGATTGCCCTGGCGGCGCTGTGCCTGTACCTGCTGATGACGCTGCTGACCTATAACGTCGCCGATCCGGCCTGGGACAACAGCGTGCAGGTCGAGCGCATTCTTAACGCCGGCGGTAGCATCGGCGCCTGGCTGTCCAGCGCGCTGTTCGGCGCCCTGGGCT
Source organism: Pseudomonas sp. EGD-AK9 (assembly GCF_000465935.2). Lineage (NCBI taxonomy): Bacteria > Pseudomonadati > Pseudomonadota > Gammaproteobacteria > Pseudomonadales > Pseudomonadaceae > Pseudomonas > Pseudomonas sp. EGD-AK9. Next base: position 25,450 of record NZ_AVOF01000085.1, on the reverse strand, counting down.
ATTTCGCCTACATCTTCCCGCTGCTGCTGGGCATCAAGACCTGGCAGGTGTTTCGCACGCGCAACCAGCCCTGGCACTGGAACGGCTGGCTGTTCTCCTGGCACAGCATCGGCCTGGTATTCCTGATTCTGTCGGGCGCGGCGCTCGGCGACATTCATTTCACGGCTGCGGCCGGCATGCAGGGCTCCGGCGGCGGCATGCTCGGCGCCAGCCTCGGCGACCTGGCCGTGCACGCGCTGAACGTGCAGGGCAGCACCTTGCTGTTCCTGGCGCTGTTCCTGTTCGGCCTGACCGTGTTCACCGACCTGTCCTGGTTCCGCGTGATGGACCTGACCGGCAAGATCACCCTGGACCTGATCGAGTTGATCAACGGCGCCATCACCGGCTGGTGGAACGCGCGCAACGAACGCAAGCAGATGAAAGTGCAGCTGCGCGAGCTTGACGAGCGGGTCAGCGAGGTGGCCGCGCCGGTGGTCAGCGATCGCCGCGAGCAGGCCAAGGTCAAGGAGCGCCTGCTTGAGCGCGAAGAATCCCTGAGCAAGCACATGAGCGAGCGCGAGAAACGCCCGGCGCCGGTGATCACCCCGCCCGCGCCGCCCAAGACGGCCGAGCCGAGCAAGCGCGTGCTCAAGGAAAAACAGGCGCCGCTGTTCGTCGACACGGCCATCGAAGGCAGCCTGCCGCCGATTTCCATTCTCGACGTCGCCGAGAAGAAGCAGAAGCAGTTCTCGCCCGAGTCGCTGGAGGCCATGTCGCGCCTGCTGGAGATCAAGCTCAAGGAGTTCGGCGTCGAGGTGGTGGTCGAATCCGTGCATCCCGGTCCGGTGATCACCCGTTTCGAGATCCAGCCGGCGGCGGGGGTGAAGGTCAGCCGCATCTCCAACCTGGCCAAGGACCTGGCGCGTTCGATGGCCATGGTCAGCGTGCGCGTGGTCGAGGTGATCCCCGGCAAGACCACCGTGGGCATCGAGATTCCCAACGAAGACCGGCAGATCGTGCGCTTCTCCGAGGTGCTGTCGTCGCCCGAGTACGACGACGCCAAGTCGCCGGTGACTCTGGCCCTGGGCCATGACATCGGCGGTCGCCCGGTGATCACCGACCTGGCCAAGATGCCGCACCTGCTGGTGGCCGGTACCACCGGCTCGGGTAAATCGGTGGGGGTCAACGCGATGATCCTGTCGATCCTGTTCAAGTCCACGCCGGAAGAGGCGCGGATGATCATGATCGACCCGAAGATGCTGGAACTGTCGATCTACGAGGGCATTCCGCACCTGCTCTGCCCGGTGGTCACCGACATGAAGGAAGCCGCCAACGCCCTGCGCTGGTCGGTCGCCGAAATGGAACGCCGCTACAAGCTGATGGCGGCCATGGGCGTGCGCAACCTGGCTGGCTTCAACCGCAAGATCAAGGACGCCATCGAGGCCGGCACGCCGCTGACCGACCCGCTGTACCGCCGCGAGAGCATGGAAGACGAGGCGCCACAGCTCAAGCCGCTGCCGACCATAGTCGTGGTGGTCGATGAATTCGCCGACATGATGATGATCGTCGGCAAGAAGGTCGAAGAACTGATCGCCCGTATCGCGCAGAAGGCGCGCGCCGCCGGCATCCACCTGATCCTCGCCACCCAGCGCCCCTCGGTGGACGTGATCACCGGCCTGATCAAGGCCAACATCCCCACCCGCATGGCCTTCCAGGTGTCGAGCAAGATCGACTCGCGCACCATCCTCGACCAGGGCGGCGCGGAACAATTGCTCGGCCATGGCGACATGCTCTATCTGCCGCCCGGCACCGGCCTGCCGATCCGTGTGCACGGCGCCTTCGTCTCCGACGACGAGGTGCACCGCGTCGTCGAGGCCTGGAAGCAGCGCGGCGCGCCGGACTATATCGAAGACATCCTCGCCGGCGTCGAAGAGGCCGGCAGCGGCTTCGAGGGCGGCGGCGGTGGTGGCGAAGGCGGCGAGGGCAGCGAGGAAGATCCGCTGTACGACGAAGCGGTCAACTTCGTCCTGGAAAGCCGCCGCGCCTCCATTTCCGCGGTGCAGCGCAAGCTGAAGATCGGCTACAACCGCGCCGCGCGGATGATCGAGGCGATGGAGATGGCCGGCGTGGTCAGCTCGATGAACACCAACGGCTCGCGCGAGGTGATCGCGCCCGGGCCGTCGCGCGACTGAGAGGTTGTGAATAGATCTACTGCGCTCCGGCGAAACGCGACCTGCCTTCGCTCGCTACGATTTCTTCACAACCGCTGAGCGCGGCGGCCACGGACAAATCGGCGGATTCGCGGTCTACAAGATTCCACGGCGGCCCCAGCGGCGGCCGAGCAATGCGGGGCGTGGACGTCTCGCCATCCTTCAAGGGGTTTATATGCGTGTTATCCGCCTGCTGATGCTGGCCGCTCTGAGTTTCACCCTGCTGACCGCCCAGGCCGACGAAGAGGCGGCCACCCAGCGCCTGACCGAACTGCTCAACCAGGCGCAGACCATCAGTGCCCGTTTCTCCCAGCTCACCCTCGACGCCAGCGGCACCCAGCTGCAGGAAACCGCCGGGCAGCTGGTGCTCAAGCGTCCAGGGCTGTTCCGCTGGCACACCGACGAGCCGATGGAGCAGTTGCTGGTGTCCAACGGCCAGAAGGTCTGGCTGTACGACCCGGACCTGGAGCAGGTGACCATCCAGACTCTCGACCAGCGCCTGACCCATACCCCGGCGCTGCTGCTGTCTGGCGACGTGTCGCAGATCCGCGAGAACTTCGAGATCAGCTACAAGGAAGGCGGCAGCGTGGTCGACTTCATCCTCAAGCCCAAGGCCAAGGACAGCCTGTTCGACAGCCTGCGCCTGTCGTTCCGCAACCGCGTGCTCAACGACATGCAGCTGATCGACAGCATCGGCCAGCGCACCAATATCCTGTTCCTCAACGTGAAGATGAACGAGCCGGTCGAAGATCACCTGTTCAGCTTCGACATTCCGCAAGGGGCGGACGTCATTCAGGAGTAAGGCGTGGACCTGTTCGGTCGGCAACCCGTCGCACAACCCCTGGCCGCGCGCCTGCGCGCGACCAGCCTGGACGAGTACGTCGGCCAGGAACACGTGCTCGGCCCGGGCAAGCCGCTGCGCGAGGCGCTGGAGCAGGGCGCCCTGCACTCGATGATCTTCTGGGGCCCGCCGGGCGTGGGCAAGACCACCCTGGCACGGTTGCTGGCCAAGGTCACCGATGCGCACTTCGAGACCATCTCCGCGGTGCTCTCCGGGGTCAAGGAGATCCGCCAGGCGGTGGAGGTGGCCCAGCAGCACGCCGCCCAGTACGGCCGGCGCACCATCCTCTTCGTCGACGAAGTGCACCGCTTCAACAAGAGCCAGCAGGACGCCTTCCTGCCCTATGTGGAAGACGGCACGCTGATCTTTATCGGCGCCACCACGGAAAACCCCTCCTTCGAGCTGAACAACGCGCTGCTGTCGCGCGCCCGCGTCTACGTGCTCAAGAGCCTCGATGAGGCGGCGATGCGCAAGCTGGTGGGTCGTGCGCTGAGCGAGCCGAAGGGCCTGGCCGGGCGTAACCTGAGCCTGCCGGAGGAGAGCTTCCAGATTCTCCTGGCCGCCGCCGACGGCGACGGCCGGCGCCTGCTCAACTTCCTCGAGAACGCCGCCGACCTGGCCGAGGATGGCGGCGAGATCGGCGTGGAGCTGCTGCAGAACCTGCTGGGCGACAGCCGCAGGCGCTTCGACAAGGGCGGCGAGGCCTTCTACGACCAGATTTCCGCGCTGCACAAGTCGGTGCGCGGCTCCAGTCCCGACGGCGCGCTGTACTGGTACGCGCGCATGCTCGATGGCGGCTGCGACCCGCTGTATATCGCCCGGCGGGTGGTGCGCATGGCCAGCGAGGACATCGGCAATGCCGACCCGCGGGCCCTGACCCTGTGCCTCAACGCCTGGGACGTGCAGGAGCGTCTGGGCAGTCCCGAGGGCGAGTTGGCGGTGGCCCAGGCCATCGTCTATCTGGCCTGCGCGCCGAAGAGCAATGCGGTGTACACGGCATTCAAGGCGGCCATGCGCGACGCCGCCGAACAGGGCTCGCAGGAAGTGCCGCTGCACCTGCGCAATGCGCCGACCAAGCTGATGAAACAGCTCGGCTACGGCGACGAGTATCGCTATGCCCATGACGAGCCGGATGCCTATGCCGCCGGCGAGGATTATTTCCCCGAGGCGCTGCAACCGCGCCAGTACTACGACCCGGTACCGCGTGGCCTGGAGCTGAAGATTCGCGACAAGCTCAAGCACCTGCGCAATCTGGACGCCAGCAGTCCGAGGCGGCGGCGAAAATGATGGTTCGCGTGGCGCTTGCCGTGGCCCTGGGTGGCGCGGCCGGTTCGGTTATGCGCTTTCTGGTCGCGAGCTGGGTCGCCGGTCACTGGCCGCGGCATTTCTACCTGGCTACCTTCGCGGTAAACCTCCTCGGTTGTCTGCTGATCGGCCTGTTGTCCGGCCTGTTTCTCACCCGCAGCGATCTGCCGCTGGAGCTGCGCACCGGGCTGATTACCGGAGTGCTGGGCGGCTTCACCACCTTTTCCTCCTTCAGTCTGGAGATGTTGAAGCTGATGGAGGGCGGTCGCGCCGTCGAAGCCTTCGGCTACCTGGCGTTCAGCATCATCGGCGGTCTGCTGGCGGCCTGGGCCGGGTTGAGCCTGGCCCGATTGGCATCCTGACCCGCTAAGGCTTTACACTCCACAACCCGCGCCACACTGCTGGCCACCACCATTTCGCCGTTGTCTTGAGACCCGAACATGCTCGATTCCAAACTTGTCCGCACGCAACTCACCGAAATCGCCGAGCGCCTCGCCACGCGAGGCTTCGTCCTCGACGTCGCCCGCTTCGAGGCCCTGGAGAGTCAGCGCAAGTCGGTGCAGGTGCGCACCGAGCAACTGCAGGCCGAGCGTAACAGCCGTTCCAAGGCCATCGGCCAGGCCAAGGCGCGCGGCGAGGACATCGCGCCGCTGCTGGCCGAAGTAGACCAGCTGGGCAGTGACCTGGAAGCGGGCAAGCGTGAACTCGATGCCATCCAGAACGAGCTGGACAACCTGCTGCTGAACATTCCCAACCTGCCGCACGAGTCGGTGCCGGTCGGCGAAGACGAGGACGGCAACGTCGAAGTATCGTGCTGGGGCACCCCGCGCAGCTTCGATTTCGCGGTCAAGGATCACGTCGCCCTCGGCGAGCAGCACGGCTGGCTGGATTTCGAGACCGCCGCCAAGCTCTCCGGCGCCCGTTTCGCCCTGCTGCGCGGCCCCATCGCCCGTCTGCATCGCGCCCTGGCGCAGTTCATGATCAACCTGCATACCGGCGAGCACGGCTATGAGGAGGCCTACACCCCGTACCTGGTGCAGGCCCCGGCCCTGCAGGGCACCGGCCAGCTGCCGAAGTTCGAGGAAGACCTGTTCAAGATCGCCCGCGAAGGCGAGGCGGACTTCTACCTGATCCCCACCGCCGAGGTGTCGCTGACCAATATCGTCGCCGGCGAGATCCTCGACGCCAAGCAGCTGCCGCTGAAGTTCGTCGCCCACACCCCCTGCTTCCGCAGCGAGGCGGGCGCCTCCGGTCGCGATACCCGCGGCATGATCCGCCAGCACCAGTTCGACAAGGTGGAGATGGTGCAGATCGTCGAGCCGAGCAAGTCCTTCGAGGCGCTGGAAGGCATGACCGCCAACGCCGAGCGCGTGCTGCAACTGCTCGAGCTGCCATACCGCAAGCTGGCCCTGTGCACCGGCGACATGGGGTTCTCCGCGGTGAAGACCTACGACCTGGAAGTCTGGGTGCCGAGCCAGGACAAATACCGCGAGATTTCCTCCTGCTCCAACTGCGGCGACTTCCAGGCCCGCCGCATGCAGGCGCGCTACCGCAACCCGGAAACCGGCAAGCCGGAGCTGGTACACACCCTCAACGGCTCCGGGCTGGCGGTGGGGCGTACCCTGGTGGCCGTGCTGGAGAACTACCAGCAGGCCGACGGCAGCATCCGCGTGCCCGAGGTGCTCAAGCCCTATATGGGCGGCATCGAAGTGATCGGCTGAGCCGGTGCAGAATAGGGGTGGCGCGGCCACCCCGTTTTTTAGGCGGAATGCCGGACGATGATCGTCGCGCGTAGGGTGCGCATGGCGCCCCCTACTAAGCTCGCCTTACTACCTCTTACGAGGCTGATCTGATGCAATTCCTTCCGCTGTTCCACAAGTTGCAGGATCGCCCGGTGCTGGTGATCGGCGGTGGCGAAGTCGCCCTGCGCAAGGCGCGCCTGCTGAGCGACGCCGGCGCCCGTCTGCGCGTCGTTGCGCCGGAGATCCGCAGCGAGCTGCAGGAATTGGCCGGCCCGGCCGGCATTTTCCTGCGTGGCTACCAGGCCAGCGACCTGCAGGGCGTGGCCCTGGTGATCGCCGCCACCGACGACGAGCCGCTCAACGCGCAGATTTCCGTGCAGGCCCAGGCGTTGGGGATTCCGGTCAACGTGGTGGACGCGCCGGCACTGTGCAGCGTGATCTTCCCGGCCATCGTCGACCGCTCGCCGCTGATAGTCGCGGTCAGCAGCGGCGGCGACGCGCCGGTGCTGGCGCGGCTGATCCGCGCCAAGATCGAGACCTGGATTCCGGCCACCTATGGCCAGCTGGCCAACCTGGGCAAGCGCTTTCGCGAGCGGGTCAAGCAGCTGTTCCCCGATGTGCAGCAGCGCCGTGTGTTCTGGGAGGACGTCTTCCAGGGCCAGGTGGCCGAAAGCGTGTTCGCCGGCAAGCCGGAGGAGGGCGAGCGTCTGCTCGAAGCGCGTCTGGCTGGCGCCGCACCGCGGGCGCTGGGCGAGGTGTACCTGGTCGGCGCCGGTCCGGGCGATCCCGACCTGTTGACCTTCCGCGCCCTGCGCCTGATGCAGCAGGCCGATGTGGTGCTCTACGACCGCCTGGTGGCGCCGGCCATCATCGAGCTGTGCCGGCGCGACGCCGAGCGCATCTACGTCGGCAAGCGCCGCGCCGACCACGCCGTGCCGCAGGAGCAGATCAACCAGCTACTCATCGACCTGGCCCGCCAGGGCAAGCGGGTGCTGCGCCTGAAGGGCGGCGATCCCTTCATCTTCGGCCGCGGCGGCGAGGAGATCGAGCAGCTGGCCGCCGAGGGCATTCCCTTCCAGGTGGTGCCGGGTATCACCGCCGCCTCCGGCTGCGCGGCCTACGCCGGTATCCCGCTGACCCATCGCGACCATGCGCAGTCGGTGCGCTTCGTCACCGGCCACCTCAAGGACGGCAGCAGCGACCTGGCCTGGCAGGATCTGGTGGCGCCCAACCAGACTCTGGTGTTCTACATGGGGCTGGTGGGGCTGGCCGGCATCTGCGAGCAACTGATCGCCCATGGCCGCGCGCCCACCACCCCAGCGGCGCTGATCCAGCAGGGCACCACGCAGAACCAGCGGGTGTTCACCGGTACCCTGGCAAGCCTGCCGCAGTTGGTGGCCGAGCATGAGGTGCATGCGCCGACCCTGGTGATAGTCGGCGAGGTGGTGCAGTTGCGCGACAAGTTGGCCTGGTTCGAAGGGGCGCAGAGCGACGTCTGAGCGGAGTGCGTTTGTGCTCAGCACCCAGGGTGGATGAGATCTTCTGCATCCACCCTTACTCCTGTCACGGTGACTCGATAAAGCGCGATCCACCCTGCCGGATGGTGGCTTCTCCCGGGGGCGGCTTCAGCCGCGAATCAGCCTATTCCTAGCGCTGGAACACGCCCTTGCCCGGCAAGCGTTGGCGATCATGGGGGTGATTGAAGTCCAGCTTCGGCCCCTTCGGAATCACCCCGGTCGGGTTGATGCTGGCGTGACTGGCGTAGTAGTGCGACTTGATATGGGTGAAGTCCACCGTCTCGGCGATCCCTGGCCACTGGTAGAGTTCGCGCAGCCAGTTGGACAGGTTCGGATAGTCCTCGAGGCGCCGCAGGTTGCACTTGAAATGCCCGTGGTAGACGGCATCGAAGCGGATCAGCGTGGTGAACAGGCGGATATCGGCTTCGGTCAGGTACACACCGGCCAGGTAGCGTTGCTCGGCCAGTAGCGCCTCCAACTCGTCGAGGGCGGCGAACAGCTCGTCGAAAGCCTCCTCGTAGGCCTCCTGAGTGGTGGCGAAGCCGGCACGGTAGACACCGTTGTTCACCGCCGGGTAGATGCGCTCGTTGAGCTGGTCGATGCGCTCGCGCAGCGCTTCGGGATAGAAATCCAGGCGATTGCCGGTCAGCTCATCGAAGGCCGAGTTGAACATGCGGATAATCTCCGCCGATTCGTTGCTGACGATGCCGCCGGTGTGCCTGTCCCACAGCGCCGGCACCGTGACCCGGCCGCTGTAGTGCGGGTCGTCGGCGGTGTAGCGCTGGTGCAGGTAGCGCAGGTCATCGAGGCGGTCGCCGCTGGAGCCGAAGGCGCGGTCGAAGGTCCAGCCATGCTCGCGCATCAGCCAGCCGACCACCGAAACCTCGATCAGTGGCTCCAGCCCTTTGAGCTTGCGCAGGATCAGCGTGCGGTGGGCCCAGGGGCAGGCCAGCGACACGTAGAGGTGGTAGCGTCCGGCCTCGGCCTTGAAGCCGCCGTCGCCGCTCGGCCCGGCACTGCCGTCGGCGGTGATCCAGTGGCGGCGCTGGGCGTTCTCGCGCTGGAAGCGGCCGCTGTCCCCGGTGTCGTACCACTGGTCGTGCCAGCGTCCATCGATCAACAAGCCCATCGCGACTTCCTCCGTTTCGAATGAATCTGGAGTCTAGCGCCAGAGGCTCGATGGAAAGGTGGAAAAAGCCGGTTGAACCCTTCGATCAGTTCGATTGGAGGCGGCGGCTCCAGCGCCGCTCGGCTTCGGCGAACGCCTGCTCGCGCGGCAGCCCCAGGCCGCGCAGGGCCAGAGCCATGGTGGCGATCACCGCCAGACGGGCGTAAGCCTCTTCGCGCTCGCCGCGCCAGAAGGCGAGCAGCTGTTCGGGCTGCAGGCTTTCCGGTTTGACGTGGCGCTGCGCCGACAGCGCCGGCCATTCCTCGTCCCAGGCCTGGCCGTCCTGCGTGCCATAGAGGTGGCAGACGGCATCGGGATTGACCTCGATCTCGCCGCCTTCGCCCTTGATCACTATGGCGTGATCGCCGAGCAGCTGGCTGGCCTCGCGGTGCACCGCCTGGTAGCCGGGATGGAAGATGCTCTGCAGGCCGCAGCGTGCGCCGAGCGGATTGAGCACACGTGCCAGGGAATGAATCGGCGAGCGCAGGCCGAGGGTGTTGCGCAGGTCGATCATGCGCTGCAGCGTTGGCATCCAGTCGCCCAGGTGGCTGTAGGCGAGGCGGTGCTGTTGCAGGGCGGCGTCCACCGCCGACCAGTCGCGGCACAGGGGAATCCCCAGTGGCTGCAGCAACTGCTCGCAGTACAGACGGCCGGCGGTATGCGCGCCACCGCCATGCAGGAAGATGCGCACGCCGCTGGCGGCCAGCGCCTTGGCCGCCAGCAGGTACCAGGGCAGATGCCGCTTCTTGCCGGCGTAGCTCGGCCAGTCCAGATCGACATCGATGGCAGGCGTTGCCAGGCGCGCACGCACCGCCTCGGTGAAGCCGGCCAGTTCCTCGGCGCTTTCCTCCTTGTGCCGCAGCAGCATGAGGAAGGCGCCCAGCTGAGTGTCCTCGGCCTTGCCGTCGAGCAGCAGTCCCATGGCCTCGCGGGCTTCCTCGCGGGTCAGGCTGCGCGCGCCGCGCTTGCCCTTGCCGAGGATGCGCACGAACTGGGCGAAGGGGTGTTCGGCGGGAGTGATCAGGTTCATAGGCAATTGGTCGGTTTCGGCAGGCCGGCGAGCTTGGCCGCCAGCTTGGCTGGGGTGCCCTTGAACAGGCGGTTGAGGTGCAGGCTGTTGCCCTTGTCCGGACCCAGCTTGAGGGCCACGTACTTGATCAGCGGGCGGTTGGCCGGCGACAGCTGGAATTCGGCGTAGAAGGCGCGCAGCAGCTGGAGAATCTCCCAGTGCTCGGCGCTCAGTGGCAGGTCTTCGGCCGCGGCCAGGGCCTCGGCGACCGGCTCGGACCAGTCCTGCAGGTCGACCAGGTAGCCGTCCTTGTCCAGGGCGATTTCACGGCCGTCGAGGTTCAGGACGTTCATAACCAGCTGTTGACCTTGGCGTAACGGCTGCACAGTTCGACGAAACCGGGGTAATCCACCGCCTGCACCCGTTCGGGCGCCGTCAGGCCGCGGGCAGCGAGGTCTTCGTCCAGCGCATAGAGGGCGATGCCGGTCGGCAGCAGTTGCAGCGCCTGCAGGTTGGCGGTGTTTGGCTGCAGCGCGTAGAGCGCATCGCCGGTGAGCAGCAGGGCATCGTTCGCGCCGAGCAGGCGCAGGCAGCTGACCAGGCGGCTGTCGGCGAAGGGCGAGTGAGAGAGGATATGCAGGGTGGCCATCAGAGGGTGATCACCTGGTCGTAGCGGTCGAGTAGGCTGGTCAGTGCGCCGTCGTCCAGGCGCTGCACCGCGAGCTGCAACTCGGCATCGTCGAGGCCGCGCTCGCTCAGGCTGCGGGCGCTGGCATATAGCGCCTCCACGCCGAACAGCGGCAGGGCCTGCAGGTTGGCACCGAGATCCTTCTGTTGCACGGTGCCCGGTTGTTGGCCGGCGGCCAGTTGGAACACGCCATCGTCGAGAAACAGCAGGCCGATGGGCAGGTCGAAGGCGCCGCCGGCCAGGGCGATGTCCAGTGCCTCGCGGGCCCCGGGGCCGCTCCAGGGCGCCTGGCGACTGATGATCAGCAGCGACTTGCTCATTACTGGCCTCCGAAGCAGATCAGGCGGTCGGCCTGCTGCGCCGCCTCATGCAACTGGCCGAGGCCGGACAGCTCCCAGGGCGCCTGCAGGTTGGCCGCCGGCCGTGCGTAACGCTGCGCCTCATCGGCATCGAGCACGCCGCGGCGCAGGGCGGCGGCGATGCACACCACGGCGTCCAGCCCGTGCTCGCTGACGAACTCGCGCCATTCCCGCGGCAGGTCGAGCTCGTCCTGCGGGCTGACCACGTTGCTGGCCGCGCTGTGCACGCCGTCCTGGTAGAAGAACAGGCGCACGATCTCGTGGCCGCCGGCCAGCGCGGCCTGGGCGAAACGCAGGGCACGGCGGGAGGCGGGCAGATGGGGCGCAGCGAACAGGGCGATGGCGAATTTCATGGAGCGTCCGGCGAGGCAAACTGACGGCAATGATAAGGCCAGGGGCGTATGGCAGACAAAGAGTCCTTGACGGTGCCTTGGTGGGCGCGGGCTTTGCGCCAACAAGCGCGCAAAGAAAAGCCCGCCGAGGCGGGCTTGAAGGGGGACGAAAAGGATCAGTCGTCGCCGCCCATGATGCCGAAGATCTGCAGCAGGCTGACGAACAGGTTGTAGATCGACACGTACAGGCTGATGGTGGCCATGATGTAGTTGCGCTCGCCGCCATGGATGATGGCGCTGGTCTGATAGAGGATGCAGACCGAGGAGAACAGCACGAAGCCGGCGCTGATGGCCAGTTGCAGGCCGCTGATCTGGAAGAAGAAGCTGGCCAGCACGGCGGCGAGCAGGACGAAGAAGCCGGCGGTGATGAAGCCGCTGAGGAAGCTCATGTCCTTGCGGGTGGTCAGCACATAGGCGGACAGGCCGCAGAATACCAGCGCCGTCATGGAGAAGGCCGAGCTGATCACCTCGGCGCCGTTGGCCATGCCCAGGTAGCGGTTGAGGATCGGCCCGAGGGTGTAGCCCATGAAGCCGGTCAGCGCCAGGGTGGAAACCAGGCCCCAGACCGAGTCGCGCAGCTTGTAGGTGAGGAAGAACAGGCCGTAGAAGCCGATCAGCACCACGAAGAAGTTCGGGTAGGGCAGGTTGGCGCGCTGGCTGAGGAAGGCGACCAGGCCGCTGAAGGCTAGGGTGATGGCCAGCAAGCCGTAGGTATTGCGCAGGACGCGGCTGACTTCCAGCTGCTCGGCCTGCGAGTGATTGAGTACGTAGTCTTGCTCTTGCATGGCGACGCTCCTGTGGCACAAGGGTTCCGATATTCGAATGTTCCCGATCATAGCAGAGCCCGGCGCAGTGCCAAGGCGCAGAGTTTGACAGTGTGTTGCGTTCCGGTAAGATTGCCGCCCGCACTGCAGCGGAGGTGTGGCCGAGTGGTTTAAGGCAACGGTCTTGAAAACCGTCGATGGGCAACTATCCGTGAGTTCGAATCTCACCGCCTCCGCCAATTCCCTTTGCCTTGACGCAATTTCTGATCTTTATCTGGCGCTTGCTTTTTGACTGCCGTGCGCCAAGCTAGGTCAGGCCTTGGCTTTTTGCTAAGGTGACCGACAAGTTCAACCTCACCGCGTACGCGGTGGCTGACAAGGTGCAACGAGGTGGCCGATTGATTAGGGTGCTGGTGGTCGACGACCACGATCTGGTTCGCACAGGCATTACGCGCATGCTCGCCGACATCGACGGCCTGCAGGTGGTGGGCGAGGCCTGCACCGGGGAAGAATCCCTGCTCAAGGTGCGTGAGCTCAAGCCGGACGTGGTGCTGATGGACGTCAAGATGCCCGGTATCGGCGGCCTGGAAGCCACGCGCAAGCTGATGCGCAGCCATCCCGACATCAAGGTCGTCGCCGTCACCGTGTGCGAGGAAGATCCCTTCCCCACGCGCCTGCTGCAGGCCGGCGCCGCCGGTTACCTGACCAAGGGCGCGGCGCTGGAGGAGATGGTCCAGGCCATCCGCCTGGTATTCGCCGGCCAGCGCTACATCGACCCGCAGATCGCCCAGCAACTGGCACTGAAGTCCTTCCAGCCGCAGAGCAACGGCTCGCCGTTCGACCTGCTGTCCGAGCGCGAGATCCAGATCGCGTTGATGATTGCCAACTGCCACAAGGTGCAGAACATCTCGGACAAGCTGTGCCTGTCGCCGAAGACGGTCAATACCTACCGCTACCGCATCTTCGAGAAGCTCTCCATCACCAGCGACGTCGAGTTGGCGCTGCTCGCGGTGCGCCACGGCATGGTCGACGCCGTCAGCTGAAGATGTCCGCCCCCTTCGATTCGAGTGCCTTCCTGGCGACCTGCAGCGGTCGCCCCGGCGTCTATCGCATGTTCGACGGCGAGGCCAAGCTGCTCTACGTCGGCAAGGCGAAGAACCTGAAGAAACGCCTGGCCAGCTATTTCCGCAAGACCGGCCAGGCGCCCAAGACCGCCGCCCTGGTGGCGCGCATCGCGCAAATCGAAACCACCATCACCGCCAACGAGACCGAGGCGCTGCTGCTCGAGCAGACCCTGATCAAGGAATGGCGGCCGCCGTACAACATCCTGCTGCGCGACGATAAGTCCTATCCCTACGTGTTTCTCTCCGACGGCGACTTCCCGCGCCTGGGCATCCATCGCGGCGCCAAGAAGGCCAAGGGGCGCTACTTCGGCCCCTATCCCAGTGCGCTGGCGATCCGCGAGAGCCTCAGCCTGCTGCAGAAGACCTTCCTCGTCCGCCAGTGCGAGGACAGCTACTACAAGAACCGCACGCGGCCATGCCTGCAGTATCAGATCAAGCGCTGCAAGGGGCCTTGCGTCGGCCTGGTCACGCCCGAGGAATACGCCGAGGACGTGCGCCACTCGGTGATGTTCCTCGAAGGGCGCAGCAACGCCCTGAGCGACGAACTTTCCGCCGGCATGGAAAAGGCCGCCATGGCCCTGGAGTTCGAGCGCGCCGCCGAGCTGCGCGACCAGATCGCCCTGCTGCGCCGGGTGCAGGATCAGCAGAGCATGGAAGGCGGCAGCGGCGACGTCGACGTGATCGCGGTGATGCTCAATCCCGGCGGCGCCTGCGTGCACCTGATCAGCGTGCGCGGTGGGCGGGTGCTGGGCAGCAAGAACTTCTTCCCTCAGGTGGCGATCGAGGAGGAGGGCGGCGACGTGCTGATGGCCTTCCTCGCCCAGTACTACCTGGGCAATGTCGAGCGCGACCTGCCGAGCGAGCTGATCGTCAACGTGCAGCACGAGGATTTCGCCACCCTGATCGAGGCGGTCGAATCCTTGCGCGGGCGCAGCCTGAGCATCAGTCACCGCGTGCGCGGCACCCGTGCGCGCTGGCAGCAACTGGCGGTGACCAATGCCGAGCAGGCGCTGGCCGCGCGCCTGGCCAATCGTCAGCACCTGGCCGAGCGCTTCGAGGCACTGGCTGCGGTGCTGCAGATGGACGAGCCGCCGCAGCGCATGGAGTGCTTCGACATCAGTCATTCCAGCGGCGAGGCGACGGTGGCGTCCTGCGTGGTGTTCGGCCCGGAAGGCCCGATCAAATCCGATTACCGCCGCTTCAATATCGAGGGCGTCACCGCCGGCGACGACTACGCGGCGATGCATCAGGCGCTGACCCGACGCTTCAGCAAGCTCAAGGACGGCGAAGGCAAGCTGCCGGACGTGCTGCTGGTGGATGGCGGCAAGGGCCAGCTGGCCATGGCTCGCGAGGTGCTGCAGGAGCTGGCGGTACCCGACCTGGTCCTGCTCGGCGTGGCCAAGGGCACCACGCGCAAGCCGGGGCTGGAGGTGCTCTATCTGAACGATGCCGAGCACGAATTCACCCTGCCGGGCAACTCGCCGGCGCTGCATCTGATTCAGCAGATTCGCGATGAGTCGCACCGTTTCGCCATCACCGGCCACCGTGCCCGGCGTGGCAAGGCGCGGCGCACCTCGAGCCTGGAGGAGGTGGCTGGCGTCGGCCCGAAGCGCCGGCGCGAGCTGCTCAACCACTTCGGCGGCCTGCAGGAACTGTCCCGCGCCAGCGCCGAGGAAATCGCCAAGGCGCCGGGAATCAGCAAAAAGCTCGCCGAGTTGATTTATGCCACCTTGCACAGCGAGTAGAATGCCCGCTCACCTCGCAGCCCAGTTGTGCCGATGAATATCCCCAACTTGCTTACCGTGCTCCGGGTTCTGCTGATCCCGGTCTTCATCCTGCTGTTCTACTTGCCGTTTTCCTGGAGCTACTGGGCCGCCAGCGCAGTCTTCGCCATCGCCGCCGTGACCGATTGGCTGGACGGCTATCTGGCGCGGCGCTGGGAGCAGGGCACGCCGTTCGGCGCCTTCCTCGACCCGGTGGCGGACAAGCTGATGGTGGCGGTGGCCCTGGTGCTGCTGGCCGCCGAGCACTCCAACCTGTGGCTGACCCTGGCCGCGGCGACCATCATCGGACGCGAGATCGTGGTCTCCGCGCTGCGCGAATGGATGGCCGAACTGGGTGCGCGCGCGCATGTGGCGGTGTCCAATCTGGGTAAATGGAAAACCGCGGCGCAGATGGTGGCGCTGGTGATCCTGCTGGCCAATCCGCCGCAATTCACCTTCTGGGTATTGCTCGGTTATGCCCTGCTGATCATCGCCGCAGTGCTGACCCTGTGGTCGATGTTGCACTACCTGCTGGCCGCCTGGCCGCACCTGCGCACCACCTCGGAAAAGAAATAAGTATTTTTGAATCAAAGGGTTGACGCGGCGATTCGATTCTATAGAATGGCGCCCGTCACCAAGACAAGCGGGAATAGCTCAGTTGGTAGAGCACGACCTTGCCAAGGTCGGGGTCGCGAGTTCGAGTCTCGTTTCCCGCTCCAGTTTTACACGAGTCGCCATGGCGGCTCGTTTGATTTAAGGCTGAGTTGCAGAGTGGTTATGCACCGGATTGCAAATCCGTGAACGCCGGTTCGATTCCGACCTCAGCCTCCAATTCAAAAAAGCCTCGTAGATCCATGATTTACGAGGCTTTTTTATTACCCCAAGGCAATCCCCATGCCTTGCGGCTGCTGTAGGCGCTGTATATAGTCCAGCCCTTCAGCGCAGCGCTACCGCCCGAATGGCGAAATCGGTAGACGCAGGGGACTTAAAATCCCTCGCCAGCAATGGCATGCCGGTTCGAGTCCGGCTTCGGGCACCATTTCAAATCAAGCGCTTGCGTTCTATTTGTGGGCACATTCTGCGATCCGCAATTCAGGTTTTGCTTCGCACTTCATCGTGCTGGCGTGATCTTTTCCCTGTCTAGCGCTCGTTCATTACCATCCTCACGCGACCCAGGGCTCTGTCTGCCCGCCGTGCCCGTAGCTGCTTGGCCGGCGCAATCGCGAGCGGTTGCGCGCGCCCGCGTTCAGCTTGATTCGCTGTCGATACCCAGCGAGGTGTAGTTGGGCCATTGCCGCAGCAGGGTTTCGACGAACTGCTCGGCTGCCGGCGACAGCGACGAGCCACGGCGGCGCACCAGGCCCAGGGTGCGGCTGATCACCGGGTCGACCAGCGGGCGCCTGACCAGGATCGGATGGTCCTCGGCCGGCATGGCCAGGCTGGGGAGGGCGGCGATGCCCAGGCCGGCCTCGACCATGCCCAGCGAGGTCGACAGGTGCTGCACCTCGTAGAACCAGCTCGGGCGCCAGTCGAGGTGGGCCAGGCCGTGGTCGAGCAGCACCCGGTTGCCGCTCAGACGGCCGACGCCGATCAGGCGGTAGTCGCTGAGCTCGCGCCAGGCCACTTCCGGCTGCTTGGCCAGGGGATGGTCGCGCCGGCAGGCGAGCACGAAGGGTTCATTGACCAATGGGGTGAAGTCGATTTCCGCGCTCTGTCCGCTCTGCATGTTGATGCCGAAATCTGCCTCGCCACGAATCACCGCCTCCAGTCCCTCATGGGCGCTGAGATCGAGGATGCGGATGCGGATCTTAGGGTACTGCTGATTGAAGGCGCGGATCACCGTCGGCAGGAAATAGAAGGCAGCCGTGGGGATGCAGGCCAGGGTGACCTGGCCGGACTGGCGCTCGGCCAGCTCGCGGATGCCGAGGATCGAGCGCTCGAAGTCGTCCAGCAGGCGCTGCGCCTTGGGCAGAAAATCCCGGCCTACTGCGGTCAGGCTGACTCGGCGCGTGGTGCGGTCCAGCAGCTGGATGCCGAGGCTTTCCTCGAGCTTCTGCATGCGCCGGGTCAACGCCGGCTGGGACAGGTGGATGGCATTGGCGGCCTCGTGAAAATTGCCGAACTCGGCGATTTTCACGAAGGCGCGGATGTCTTGAAGTTCGTAATTCATGTGCTTTGGTTATTAGTCGGTCGTATTTTTGTCTGTAGATTACCAATGAACCCTAGTCTTTGCGCTGAGGACTGGCAAGCGAGGAAATATCCTCATGCATTAATGCGCATAATGCAATAAATATCGAAATATATGCATTTTACAGAAGAAAGTACTGTTCCCCATAATCGACGCAAAGCAACAATCACTAGTTTTATTGCGTTGGAGGCATCATGCGGACGGTACCTTGCGTACTCATGCGAGGCGGTACTTCGAAAGGGCCGGTCTTTCTGGCCAACCACCTGCCCACTGACCCGCTGCAGCGCGACGAGCTGTTGCTCAGCCTGATGGGCTCGGGCCACGAGCTGGAAATCGACGGTATCGGCGGTGGCAGTCCGCAGACCAGCAAGGTGGCGATCGTCAGTCGCTCGCCGCACCCGGATGCCGATGTCGACTACCTGTTCGTGCAGGTCATGGTGACCCAGCGCCGGGTCGACACCGCGCCCAACTGCGGCAACATGCTCTGCGCCATCGGGCCTTTCGCCATCGAGCACGGGCTGGTGAACGCGGGCTCGCCGATGACCCGGGTGCGCATCCGCAACCTCAACACCAATACCTTCGTCGATTCCGACGTGATGACCCCGGGCGGCCGCGTGCGCTACGACGGCGATACCACCATCGATGGCGTACCCGGCAGCGCTGCGCCGATCAAGCTGACCTTCCTCAATGCCGCCGGTGCCAAGACCGGCCGCCTGCTGCCCACCGGCCGGGTGCGCGACCTGTTCGACGGTGTCGAAGTCACCTGCATCGACATGGCCATGCCCATGGTGCTGCTGCATGCCGAGGCGCTGGGCAAGACCGGTTACGAGTCGCCGGCCGAGCTGGATGCCGACACGGCGTTCCTCCAGCGCCTGGAGCGCATCCGCCTGCAGGCCGGGCTGGCTATGGGGCTGGGGGACGTTGCGCAGATGGTCATTCCCAAGCCGGTGCTGCTGGCCCCGGCGCGCCATGGCGGCACGCTGAACGTGCGTTATTTCATGCCGCACAACTGCCACCGTTCGGTCGCCGCCACCGGCGCCATCGGCCTGGCCACGGCCTGCGCCGTGCCCGGCAGCGTCGCCCAGGATGTCGCGCCCATTGCAGGCGAGGCGCTGGTGCGCCTGGAGCATCCGGGCGGGCAGATCGAGGTTTCCCTGCAGCCTGCCGCCGACGGCAACCCCGAGAACCTGCGCGCCTCCCTGGTACGCACCGCGCGCCGTCTGTTCTCGGGCGAGGTTTACATCCCCAGCCTGCGCCGCACCGGCAGCTGACTTCGCCTCACCACACCCACACCCCTAGGGCCAACCACAATGACAAGAAGAAAATCCCTAAGCTGCTCCGCCTTCGGCATCACGGTTCTGGCACTGCCTGGCGCCAGCGTTCACGCCGCCGGTTTCATCGAGGACAGCAAGGCCAGCCTGGAGCTGCGCAACTTCTACCTCAACCGTGACTTTCGCGAGGATGCCGGGCAGAACAAGCGCGAGGAATGGGCGCAGGGTTTCATCCTCAACCTCGAGTCCGGCTACACCCAGGGCACGGTCGGTTTCGGCCTCGACGCCCTCGGCATGCTCGGCGTCAAGCTCGACTCCTCGCCGGATCGCAGCGGCACCGACCTGCTGCCGCGCGACAGCCGCAACCGCGCCGAGGACGACTACAGCAAGCTCGGTGTGACCGGCAAGGCGCGTTTCGCCGAGAGCCAGCTGCACGTGGGCACCCTGCTGCCGAAGATGCCCTATCTGCAGTACAGCAACGCGCGTCTGCTGCCGCAGGTATTCGAGGGCTGGCAGCTGCAGAGCAAGGACCTCGAGCGCGCGACTTTCACCTTGGGCGAGATCGACCGCGTGGTGCAGCGCAGCGTCTCGGGCTCCGAGAAGCTGGCGCTGAACAACAAGAACCGCCGCTTCGGCGCCAGCCCTGAAAGCGATGAGCTGCGCTTCGGCGGGGTGGATTACGCGATCAAACCGCAACTTTTGGCCAGCTATCACTATGCCGAGCTGAGCGACATCTATCGCCAGCACTTCCTTGGGCTGCAGCACGGCCTGGCGCTGGGCGACGGCAAGCTGAAAAGCGACCTGCGCTACTTCAACAACAGCGAAGCCGGGCGGAAACTGGTGGGCGACATCGACAACCAGGTCATCAACGCCATGTTCACCTACAGCATCGCCGGCCATGCGCTGGGGCTGGCCTACCAGAAAATGCTCGGCGACGACGCCTTCACCTATGTCGACGGGGCCACGCCCTATCTGACCAACTTCCTGCAGATCAACGATTTCGCCGGCCCCGACCAGCGTTCCTGGCAGCTGCGCTACGACTTCGATTTCGCCCGCGTCGGGGTGCCCGGCCTGACCTTCATGACCCGCTACGTGCGCGGCGATCAGGTCGACCTGGCCGTCGGCGAAGGCCGGGAGTGGGAGCGCAACACCGATATCGCCTACGCCTTCGTCGAGGGCCCGCTGAAGAATCTCAAAGTGACCTGGAGGAACGCCACCTACCGTTCGAGCTTCGTCCGCGACCTGGACGAGAATCGTCTGATCCTGAGTTACATCGTGCCGCTCTGGTAAAGCGCCGGCTGTGCATACAAGTCTAATAAGAGGAACCTCACCATGATCACCTGCTCCATTCGCCGTACTCTGCCGTTTTCCCTCGCCCTCTTGCTTGCCAGTGGTTCGGTGCTCGCCGGCGAGCCTTCCCGTCCGGAGTGCATCGCCCCGAGCAAGCCGGGCGGCGGCTTCGACCTGACCTGCAAGCTGGCCCAGGCCGGATTCAAGGACGAGGGTCTGCTCAAGGCGCCCATGCGCGTGACCTACATGCCGGGCGGCATCGGCGCCGTGGCCTACAACTCCATCGCTGCCAACCGCCGTGCCGAGCCCGGCACCCTGGTGGCGTTCTCCGGCGCCTCGCTGCTGAACCTGGCCCTGGGCAAATACGGTCGTTTCGACGAGAACGCGGTGAAATGGCTGGCCACCGTCGGCAACGACTACGGCACCCTGGCGGTGCGCGAGGATTCGCCTTACCAGAACCTCGACGATGTGGTGAAGGCGCTGAAGAAAGACCCGAAAAGCATCGTGGTCGGCGGTGGTGGCAGTGTCGGCGGCCAGGGCTGGGTGAAGATCGCCTTGCTGGCCCGCGCAGCCGGCGTCGACCCGCGCGAGTTGCGTTATGCCGCCTTCGAGGGCGGGGCCGAGCATTACATGGCGCTGATGGGCGGGCACGTGGATCTGGTCACCGGCAGCGCCAGCGAGATTCGTGCGCAGCAGGGCAACAAGATCCGTACCCTGGCGATCTTCAGCGAGGAGCGCCTGGGCGGTGAGCTGGCCTCCATTCCGACTGCCCGCGAGCAGGGCTACGAGATCCAATGGCCGCTGATTCGCGGCTACTTCCTCGGCCCGGATGTGAAAGAGCAGGACGTGGCCTGGTGGAGCGAGCGCTTCGCCAAGCTCAACGCCTCCAGCGACTTCCAGGCCTACCTGGCCGACCGCGACGTGCTGCCTTACTACGTCACCGGTCCGGAGCTCGAAGCCCTGGTGAAAAGCCAGGTTGCGGAGTACCGCAAGCTGGGCCGCGAGTTCGGTCTGGTCGAGTAGTCGAGTCCTCCTGCGCCGTCACCGACGGCGCAGCATTCTGGAGCGCATCCACATGCATGACCGTATCTTCGCGGGGATCACCCTGCTGCTGTGCTGTGTCCTGGCATTCCTCGCCTGGGGTTACAGCGCATCCTTTTCCTACGAGCCGGTGGGGCCCAAGGCCTTCCCGCTGCTGCTGTTGCTGCTGATCGCCTTTGGCTGCGTGCAACTGCTGCTCAAGCCGAGCAGCGACACCCACGGCGAGGAACCGCCGCTGAACCGGGAGGTGATGTTCAAGGCGCTCGCCTTCCTCGGCCTGATGATCGGCTATGCAGTGCTGTTCGAAACGCTCGGCTTCATCCCCGCCAGCGTGCTGTTCGGTATCGGCATGGCGCGTCTCTACGGTGGTAGCTGGCTGCAAAGCCTGATCAGCGGGGTCGTTCTGGCCCTCGGCCTCTACCTGCTGTTCGACAGAGCCCTCGCGGTACCGCTGCCGCTTGGCATCCTTGCAACCCTGGAGAGCTGAACCCATGGATACTTTCGGTTATCTCAGCCATGGCTTCGGCGTGGCGCTTAGCCCCTACAACCTGGTCACTGCGCTGTGCGGCACCCTGATCGGCACCGTCGTCGGCCTGCTGCCGGGCCTCGGTCCGATCAACGGCGTGGCGCTGCTGATCCCGGTGGCCTTCGCCCTCGGCCTGCCACCGGAAACCGCACTGATTCTGCTCGCGGCCGTATACCTGGGCTGCGAATACGGCGGCCGCATCTCCTCGATTCTGCTCAACATTCCGGGTGAGGCGTCCGCGGTGATGACCACCCTCGACGGCTATCCGCTGGCACGTCAGGGCCAGGCCGGCGTCGCGCTGTCGCTGTCGGCCTGGAGTTCGTTCATCGGCGGCCTGATCGCCACGGTCGGTGTGGTGTTGTTCGCGCCGCTGCTGGCCAGTTGGGCGGTGGCCTTTGGTCCTGCCGAATACTTCGTGCTGATGGTGTTCGCCATCACCTGTCTGGCGGGGATGGCCGGAAACAAGCCGTTGAAGACCGCCATAGCCGCGCTGATCGGCCTGCTGCTGTCGTGCGTGGGTATCGATGCCAACAGCGGCGTCTATCGCTTTACCTTCGGCAGCCTGGGGCTGGCCGATGGCATCCAGTTCGTGGTGCTGGTGCTGGGTCTGTTCTCGGTCAGCGAGCTGCTGGTGCTGCTCGAGCGCACCCACCATGGCCAGAAAGCCATCAAGGCCAGCGGGCGCATGCTGTTCAGCCTGAAGGAGGGCGGCTTCGTCCTGGCCACCAACCTGCGCAGCGGCGTGGTCGGTTTCGTCCTCGGCGTGCTGCCTGGCGCCGGCGCGACGCTGGCCAGCGCGGTGTCCTACATGAGCGAGAAGCGTCTGGCGGTCAAGGACAACAAGTTCGGCAACGGCGACCTGCGTGGCCTGGCCGCGCCGGAAACCGCCAACAGCGCCGCAGCCTGCGGCTCCATGGTGCCGATGCTGACCCTCGGCGTGCCGGGTTCGGGCACCACCGCGGTGATGCTCGGCGCCCTGACGCTGTACAACATTACCCCGGGCCCGCTGCTGTTCCAGAACCAGCCGGACATCGTCTGGGGCCTGATCGCCTCGCTGTTCGTCGCCAACCTCATGTTGATCGTCATGAACGTGCCGATGATCAAGGTCTTCACCAAGGTGCTGGCCGTGCCTTACTGGGCGTTGGTACCGGCGGTGGCGATCATCACCGCCATCGGGGTGTATGCGGTGCATGCCACGACCTTCGACCTGTACCTGATGATCGCCATCGGCATCTTCGGCTACGTTATGCGCAAGCTGGATTTCCCGCTGTCGGCGATCCTGCTCGGCTTCATCCTGGGCGGCATGATGGAGCAGAACCTGCGCCGGGCACTGTCCCTGTCCAGCGGCGACATCGGTATCCTGTTCGCCAGCCCGATCACCTGGGTGGTCTGGGGCCTGGTGGCGGTGATGATCCTGCTGCCGTTCTGGCGCGCCTGGCGCGCACGTCGCCGGCAAACCGCCGCCAGCCTGGCCTGATTGGCGTCGAAGGAGGATGCGCATGCGTGTGGTGATACCGGAAGACTATCAGCGGGTCGTGCAGTCTCTGGATTGCTTCCGCCTGCTGGAGGGCTTCGACGTCCGCGTGTATCACGATCACGTCTGCGATCCGGACCTGCTGGCCGAGCGCTTCGCCGACGCTCAGGCGCTGGTGCTGACCCGGGAGCGCACCCGTATCGATGCCGCGCTGCTGGCGCGGCTGCCGAACCTGAAGTTGATCAGCCAGACCGGGCGAGCCGGGCCGCATATCGATCTGCAGGCTTGTCGCGAACGCGGCGTGACCGTGGCCGAGGGCAGCGGTTCGCCCATCGCCGCGGCCGAGCTGACCTGGGCGCTGATCCTCAATGCCCGGCGCCAGCTGCGTGAAGCCATCAACGGCCTGTATGCCGGGCGCTGGCAGGTCAACCTGGGCCAACGTCTGTATGGCCAGACGCTGGGCATCTGGGGTTACGGCAAGATCGGCCGGCGCCTGGCGCGTTATGCAGCTGCCTTCGACATGCGCGTGCTGGTGTGGGGCAGCGCGGCCTCGCGCCAGGCCGCTGTAGCCGATGGCCATGAGGCCGCGCCGACGCGTGAGGCCTTCTTCGAGCAGGCCGACGTGCTCAGCCTGCATCTGCGCCTGCTGCCGGCAACCCGGCATTGCGTGGGCGCCGCCGACCTGGCGCGGATGAAGCCCGACGCCCTGCTGGTCAACACCAGCCGCGCCGAGCTGATCGCACCCGGGGCACTGCTCGAGGCGCTGGATCGCGGCCGGCCGGGGCAGGCCGCGCTGGATGTGTTCGAGCAGGAGCCGATCCTGCAGGTTGACCATCCGCTGCTGAGGCACCCGCGCGTGCTCTGCACCCCGCATCTCGGTTACGTCGAGCGGCACAGCTACGAGGCCTACTTCGGCGAAGCCTTTGCCAATGTTCGGGCGTTATTGCGAGAGCAGCCCGCAGGGCTTTGTTGAGCCCCAGTTAGCACTGGCCATTTTCGCGATCTTCTCGCCAGTGCTGCAGCCTGCCCAACACTGCGGCAGGCTGCAGGCGCGCCTGCGCCGCGTCGGGGCAACCTTCGCTTACTGGAACAGGGCCGCGTTGGCGGCCAGGACTTCGTCGGCGCACTGGGCGTCCAGGTGGCCGCCCGGGGCACCGGCCACGCCGATCGCGCCGATCACGTTGTCGCCGGCTTTCACCGGGACGCCGCCGCCCAGCAGGATGAAGCCGGGGATGTCGGTGAGGTTGGCGGCGCCCGGGTGCTTCTGCGCGTTTTCCATGATGGCCAGGGTCGGCGTCTTCGCCGACGCGGCGGTGAAGGCCTTGGCACGGCTGGCCTCGATGGTGTGCGGGCCGGCGTTGTCGGCGCGGGTGAAGGCCTTGAGCAGACCGGCGCGGTCCACCACCGCGGCACTGACGTTGTAGCCCTTGGCCTGGCAGGCGGCGACCGTGGCGGCCGCCAGTTGCTGGGCGTCGGCGCTGGAGAGGTTGCGTTCCTGCAGCACGGCGGCATTGGCGGCGCCGGCGCACGTCAGGGCGCAGAACAGGGCGGCGAGCGAAAAACGGGGCATGGCTAACTCCTTGTCGTGGATCGAGGTGAGGAGTCGTCAGTGTGACCAGCGCCAGTCAGCCGGGGTATTCGCTCGACTACGCCCGGGGCTCCGTAGTGCTACGGAGGCGGCGCGTCCAGCAGGCCGGCGTACTGGCGGATCAGCTGCGCCAGCGAGTCGGCCGCGAGCTTGTCGAAGACGTGGGCCCGGTGGGTCTCCACGGTGCGTGGCGACAGATCGAGTTCGCGGGCGATTTCCTTGTTGCTCATGCCCTGGACGATACGCTCCAGCACCTCATGCTCGCGCCCGGAGAGGCGCGCCAGCCGTTCGACGGCCGCCTGGGTCAGTGCCAGGCGCTCGCGGCTGGCGATATGGCTGCGCACGGCGGCCTGCACGGCGTCGAGGAACACGTCGTCATCCACCGGTTTCTGCAGGAACTCCATGGCTCCGCCCTTGAAGGCGCGGCGGCACAGGTCGACGTTGGCGTGACCGGTGAGCATCACCACCGGCAGGTCGGACAGCTCCGCCAGCCTGGCCAGCACGTCCAGTCCGCCGATGCCGGGCATGCGGATGTCGAGCACCACGCAGCCGATCGCGTGCGGCGACAGCGAGGCGAGGAAGGCCTGAGGGTCGCCATGGCCCTCGCTGCGCAAGCCGACGCTGCGCAGCAACAGCGCCAGGGCCTCGCGCACGGCGTCATCGTCGTCGACCAGATGGACCAGCGGGGAATGGTCGGGCAGGCTCATGCAGCGGCTCCGGCGATAGGCAGGCGCAGGGTGAAACAGGCGCCCGCCGGGTCGAGGTTGCGCGCCGTGATCCGGCTGTCCATGGCGCCGGCGAGGGTTTCGCACAGCGCCAGGCCCAGCCCCATGCCCTGGGCGCGGGTGGTGTAGAAGGGCTCGAACAGCCGCGGCAGCGCTTCGTCGGGGATGCCGGGGCCGTTATCGCTGACTTCGAACCGGTATTCCATGCCGTCGCGGCCGCCGCTCAGGGCGATGACGCGGGAGGCGGGCCAGTCGGCCAGGGCATCGACAGCGTTCTGCACCAGGTTGTGCAGGATCTGTTCGAGTGCCACCCGGTCGCCCAGCGGGCGGGCGCCGGGGCTCGCGTTGTGCCAGCTGAGGCGGATGCCGCGGCGGCTCAGCTCCTCTTCGCGCAGGAACAGCAGCGAAGCCGCCAGGGCATCGGGGTCTACCGCCGCGCGCGGGGAGGGCGCGCAGGGCTGCACCAGCCCGCGCATGCGGCTGATG
>NZ_AVOF01000084.1:0-9514 GCF_000465935.2 Pseudomonas sp. EGD-AK9 | reverse complement strand
ACCCCGGCCGACTTGCGGGTGCGGGCGGCGCTGATCGTGGAGAACAAGCAGAACCAGGTCAGCACCTACCACGGCGGCTTCTGGGGTGGGCCCTGGGGCGGCTACTGGGGCGGCCCGGCCTACACCGAGACGCGCACCCTGGACTACCAGGTCGGCACCCTGCAGATCGACCTGATCGACGGCCGCGACGGCAAGCTGGTCTGGCGCGGCAGCGCCCGGCAGGTGCTGCGCAACAACGCACCCAACCCGGCCGAGCGCGCCGCGGCGATCCGCGAGACCGTGGCCAAGGTGCTCGCGCAGTATCCGCCACGCTGAGGTCCTCAGGCTGTCGCGGAGAATCGCGGCGCGATGGATTATTGCCAGACGACCCACTAGGCTCGGCATCTCCTTCCCCGACTGGTCCCGCCATGCCCACGACCTCCAGCTTCACCGTCCGCCCGGCGCAGGCCGCCGACCTCGCCGCGGTGGTGACCTTTCCGCAGGACGCCGACGAACTCTTCTACTGCTACCCCAAGGCCAGCTGGCCGCTGAGCGTCGGCCAACTGGCCGCGGCCATGGCCGAGCGCCGCGACAGCACGGTGGTCTGCCTGGACGACCGGGTCGCCGGCTTCGCCAACTTCTATCAGTGGCAGCACGGCGAGTATTGCGCCCTGGGCAACGTCATGGTGGCGCCCTGGGCGCGCGGCCAGGGCGTGGCGCAGCGGCTGATCGAGGCCATGGAGGCGCTCGCCCGTCAGCACTTCAAGGCCCGCGAGATGCGCGTGTCCTGCTTCAACGCCAACAGCGCCGGGCTGCTGCTCTATCCGCGCCTGGGCTACGCGCTCAGCGGCCTGGTGGAGCGTCGCGATCACCGCCAGCAGCGGGTCGCCCTGCTGCAGTTCAGCAAGCCGCTGTGATGCCGCCGGCCTTCGTGGGCTGACGGGGCGGACAGGATTTGCGGCATAATCGCGCGCTCGTGTTCTGCTGGAAATCGCCATGCCTGCCATACCCTGGTGGATGCTCGCCCTGCCGCTGGTCGCCGGCGCCTTCCTGCCGCTGCAGGCCGGGATCAACGGCCAGCTGGCCAAGCAGGTTTCCAGCGTGCTGGCGGCGGCCTTCATCTCCTTCGCCGTGGGCGGCCTGGCGCTGCTGCTGATGGTGCTGGTGCAGCGCGAGGCGCCGAGCTTCGCCGCGCTCAAGGGGCTGACCTGGTGGCACTGGAGCGGCGGCCTGCTCGGCGCCTTCTTCATCGCCACCGCCGCCTTCGCCGGACCGCGGGTCGGCGCGCTGCTGTTCATGGTGCTGGTGATCGCCGGCCAGCTGGGCATGGCGCTGCTGCTCGACCACTTCGGCTGGGCCGGTTTTCGCCAGGCACCGATCAGTCTGGGCAAGGTTGCCGGCCTGTTGCTGATCGTCGCCGGCATCTGGCTGATTCGCCGCGGCTGAGTCTGCCGGCGCTTGCAAAGGCAAGTTTTGGTGGCGGGGACAAAGGCCCGTAGGGTGGGCTTCAGCCCACCACGGGAGTTGGCATGGGCTAGAGCGGAGCGCCGCCCGACCCCCCGGCAAGGCTGGGTCAGTCGCGCTCGAAACGGTAGAACAGGTTGGGTTCGCTGGCCAGGTAGAGGTTGCCGCGCTTGTCGAAGGTCACCCCCTCGGCCTGCGGCACGCTGCTGCCCAGGCCGGCGAAGCCCTGCAGCAGGGAGCGGAAGCTGATCAGCTGGCCCGCGCCGTCCAGCTCGATCAGCAGCTGGGATTCGTCGCTGAGCAGCACCAGGTGCCCGGTGCGTTCGTCGAAATGCACGGACGACAGGTCGGTGGCGAACACCTTGCGTTCGATCCAGGCCTGGCGGTCGATGATCTCCAGGTTGAAGTCGCCGGCCAGGCTGCTTTTCAGGCCGCGGATTTCGTAGAGCTTGCGCGGCGAGTGTTCCTTGACCACGAACAGGCGGTCGCCGGCGCGGTCGTAGCCCAGCCCCTCGAAGCCCTGGTTGCCGCCCAGGCCGATGCCCAGGGTCAGCGCCCGGTAGTCCTCGCGAAACAGCGGCCCCGGCTTTTCCGGCACCTGAACCGCCACCAGGCCGTGCTGGCGTTCCTCGGCCAGCAGCAACAGGCCGTCGCCCAGGTAGGTGACGCCTTCGACGTCCTCGAAACCGCTCAGCGGGTAGCGCGCCAGCAACTCGCCATCCGGGCTCAGGCGCAGCAGCTGTTCGGGGTTGTTGACCACGGCCCAGAGCTGGTCGCGGTCGTCGTCGTAGCTCAGCCCGGAGAAATTGTCCGTCACCCCCGCCACCGCCTTGGCCTCGATGCTCACGCGGTATTCCGGCAGCCACAGGCTGCGGTGTTCCCAGGCCTCTTCGTGCCAACTGGTCTTGATCCAGAAGTACAGACGGTCGTCCAGATGCAGGGCGCGCACCTGATAGACCATCAGCAGGACGAATAGCAACAGTGCCCATTTCCATGGGCTGACGACAGGTAGCCTTCCTAGCACCCCCTTGGCAGCGGACAGCATCGCTAAAGCGCTCGCAGACAGGTGGGAAAACGGCAGTATGGCGGCCCTGTGTTGCAGTTGAACGCGCCTGCCGGCCTCGCAAGAGGCTGGCGTTCGACCGGGCGCTGCGGCATGTGTTCGGTCGGGGCTCTGGGGCAAAAGGTAACCGGGTGTTAGCCGGGCCTGGCGGCTGCGCCCCGCCTTTGACTTCGAGGGCGGGGTTGCTAAGGTGATGCCGCGAGCCGTTGAGGCCGGACTTGAGCGAGAGGAGCAACCACCATGACCCAGGTACTGGCTTGCATCGACGGTTCCCTGTCGTCCCCGGCGGTGTGCGACTACGCCGCCTGGGCCAGCCTGCGTCTGGGCGCGCCGCTGACCCTGCTGCACGTGCTCGACCACAAGCAGTACCCGCCGCGCAGCGACCTGTCCGGCAATATCGCCCTGGGCAGCCGCGAGCAGCTGCTGCAGGAGCTGGCCGAACTCGACGAACGGCGCAGCAAGCTGGGGCTGGAGCAGGGCCGCCTGGCCCTGGAGGCGGCCAGGGAACGCGCCCAGCGCGACGGCGTGGCCAACCCGCAGCTGCGTCAGCGCCATGGCGATCTGGTGGACAGTCTGCGTGAGCTGGAGAACGACATCCGTCTGCTGGTGATCGGCCGCCAGGGCGAGACCAGCGACGCGATCAGCCAACTGGTCGGCAGCCAGCTGGAAAGCGTGATCCGCACCCTGCATCGGCCGATTCTGGTCAGCCCCGGCCAGTTCCGGGCGCCGCGCAGCCTGATGCTGGCCTACGACGGCAGCGCCACCTGCGACAAGGGCGTCGACCTGCTCGCCGCCAGCCCGCTGTTCCAGGGCCTGCCGATCCATGTGGTGATGGTCGGCGCCGACAGCGACGCCGCTCGCGCCCAGTTGCAGCAGGCCGAGCGGCGCCTGGTCGCCGGCGGCCATCAGGTGCAGCTGGCGATCCGCGCCGGCGAGGTCGAGCCGAGCCTGCACGACTACCAGACCGAGCAGGACATCGACCTGCTGGTGATGGGCGCCTATGGCCATTCGCGCATCCGCCAGTTCCTGGTCGGCAGCACCACCAGCCATATGCTGCAGACCAGCGTCAGCCCGCTGCTGCTGTTGCGTTAGCGGGCATGCTGCGAGCGACACCCTGCATGATGAAAGCCTGCGCGGTATGTCCTCCCGCATCCGGCGTTTCGCGCCACCTTCTCCCAGGGGGAGAAGGACATCAAGGGGGGGGCGTCGCTACGCGACGTTCACGCTAAGCGCGCCGGCAGACGAGCGGTACTCAAATACTGGCAATTCGACATCTTGGCGGTCGCGAAAAGGCGCTATGCTCAGGCACAGTAGTTGCTGTGATCACAAACGCCATGACCGACGCCGAAGTACCGCGCCATCCCGCCGCCTTTGCCCTCTGGCGCGAGGTGCAAGACACCCGTGTGCGCACCCGTCTGGGCGGTTTCTACTACCTGCTGGCCTGGCTGCTGACCTGGCTGTTCAGCGCCGATCCCGCTGGCCTGCTCGGCGTCGGCCTGGGCGGTAGCGCGCTGTTCTTCGTCCTGCTGCTGGCGCGCCAGCTGCATCGTCCTGGCCCGCTGGACAACCCGCAGCAGTTGCAGCGCTGGCTCGACCAGCATTGGGGCCTGCTGCTGCTCACCTCGCTGTGCTGGGGCCAGGCCCACGCCTGGATGCTGTATCGCGCCGAATTCGCCGACTCGGCGCTGATCGCTACCCTGGCCACCGTCGCCTTCAGCACGGCGATGACCTTCAACTTCGCCATGCGCAAGCGCCGCGCCATGCTCGCCATCGCGCTGCTCTACCTGCCCGGCCTGGTCGTGCTGGCGCTGGAGTGGCCGCAGCAGCGCGCGCTGCTGGTGACCCTGGCCTGCTACCTGAGCTACCTGCTGCTGGTGCTCGGCCGCAGCCACCGCGAGTATCAGGCCACCCTGGCCCTGGAACTCAAGCTGCTGGAACAGCAGGCGCGCCTCGACCTGCTCAGCCGCACCGACAGCCTGACCCAGCTGGGCAATCGTTACCAGTTCAACAACCTGTTCCCCAGCCTGGTGGCCGGTTCCCGGCGTCGCGGCGAGCCGTTGTCGCTGGTGCTGCTGGATATCGACCATTTCAAGCAGGTCAACGATCGCTTCGGCCATTCGGCCGGCGACACCTGTCTGCAAGCCTTCGCCGAACGCCTTCGCGAGGTGTTTCGCCGCGACAGTGACGCCCTGCTGCGCCTGGGCGGCGAGGAATTCGGCGTGCTGCTGCCGAACACCTCGCTGGAGCAGGCCCGGCAGCTGGCCGAGGAATTTCGCGCGGCCCTGGCCAGCCAGGGCGTGGCGCTGGAAGGCGAGCGGCGTCCGCTGACCACCAGCCTCGGCGTGGGGGCGTATCTGGCAGACAGCGACGCCAGTGCCGAGGCCTTCTTCAAACGGGTCGACGACGCCCTGTACCGCGCCAAGATGGAGGGCCGCGACCGTCTGGTGATTGCATGAACGCCCGGCCGTGGGCGCCACCGGCTGGCGGCCGGATGCAGGAACAATCCAACGCGGCATCGGCCGTCCATGTGGGCGGCTCGTACACAAGGAGTGAACCATGCACAGCCCTATCCACTTCCTGCTCGACCTGAGCGTACGCAAGAAGCTGCTCGCCGGCTTCGGCCTCGTGCTGCTTATCACCCTGGGCATTGCCTGGATCAGCCAAGTCTCGCTCAGCAGCACGCTGCAGCGTTTCGACACCCTGCTGGGCGTCAACGAAATCGACACCAAGTTGTCCCAGGCCCGCCAGGAGGAGAAGAACTTCATCCTGCGCGGCGATAGCCGCTACCTGGCCCAGGCACAGGCCTTGGCCGAGGAGATCGAGACCCTGGCGCGGCAGAGCCTGGCCAGGCTGACGCGCCCCGAGACCATTGCCCTGATGCAGGACATCCAGCGCGATGTCGCCGGTTACCGCGAAGAACTGGCGCAGCTCGGCCAGGCCGTCGACACCAACCAGACGGCGCAGACCGCGATGGAAACGGCCGCCCGCGGGGCGCTCAAACAGTTCGACGCACTGGAAGAGCGGCTCAATCAGGCGGCAGTCAGGCAAATCCGCCTGAGCGGCGATGAAACCAGCATCCGTCTGCTCGATTTCTCCAACCAGGCCAGTGCCATGGCCAAGGAGCTGCTGGAGGCCCGCCGTCGCGAGAAGGACTTCATCCTGCGCGGCGAGCAGCAGTACGCCGACCAGCTGCAGGCCCACTTCAGCTCGCTAGAACGGGCCGGCCAGCAACTGCGCGGCAACCTCGACGACCCGGCGGCGCGCGCCGATATCGATGCCGCGCTGGCGCAACTGGCGCAGTACCGCAGCGGTTTCCAGGGGCTGCAGCAGGCCGTCGCCAACCGCGATGCGAGCGAACGCGACATGACCGAGCGTGCCCGCCAGGTATCGGTCGCCTCCGGCGATTCGCTGGCCCTGCAGCTCAAGACCCTGCAAGCCGAAGCCGCGCAGGCCGAAGCGGTGCTGCTCGGCGCCGCGGTACTGGCCTTCGTCCTGGGACTGCTGTGCGCCCTGTTGATCACCCAGTTGATCGTCGGCCCGCTGCAGCGCGTGGTTGGCGTCGCCCGCCAGGTGGCTGCCGGCGACCTCTCCGCCGATATCCAGAGCACCCGCAAGGACGAGCTGGGGCAACTGATGCAGGCCATGCACGCCATGACCGAGAGCCTGCGCGAGCTGCTCGGTCGCTTGACCGACGGCATCCAGCAACTGGCCACGGCGGCCGAGGAAATGTCGGCGGTCACCGAGCAGACCAGCGCTGGTGTCACCCAGCAGAAGATGGAAACCGAGCAGGTCGCCACCGCCATGCACCAGATGACCGCGACGGTGCAGGACGTGGCCCGCAATGCCGAGTCCGCCGCCGAATCGGCGCGCGACGCCGACGAACAGGCGCAACGGGGCAATCAGACGGTGCAGCAGGCCATCGAGCGTATCGAGGGCCTGGCCCACTCCATCGAACGCTCGGCCGAGGCCATCGAACGGCTCAAGCACGACAGCACCAACATCGGCGCCGTGCTCGACGTGATCAAGGGGATCGCCGAGCAGACCAACCTGCTGGCGCTCAACGCTGCCATCGAGGCGGCGCGCGCCGGCGAGATGGGCCGCGGTTTCGCCGTGGTCGCCGACGAGGTGCGCGCCCTGGCCCGCCGTACCCAGGAGTCGACTGCACAGATCGAGGGGCTGATCGCCAATCTGCAGGGCGGGGCGGAGAATGCCGTGGCCATGATGGGGCAGAGCTGCACCCAGGCGGAGAACACCGTGGTGGCGGCCAAGCAGGCCGGCAGCGCGCTGGGCGCGATCAATGCCTCGGTGTCGCTGATCCAGCAGATGAACCAGCAGATCGCCACGGCGGCCGAGCAGCAGAGCTCTGTGGCCGAAGAGATCAACCGCAGCGTGTCGAGCATCCGCGATGTGGCCGAGCAGTCGGCGGCGGCCACCGAGGAAACCTCGGCCGCCAGCATCGACCTGGCCCGCCTGGGCGGTGAGCTGCAAACACTGGTCAATCGATTCAAGCTGGCCTGAGCGCCGTCCCGCAAGCGCGTTGCGGCGTTTGCGGGACGCTGCAGCAAAATGCCATCACTCGACTAGGCTGATGCTGTAGTGGTCGGAGTGCGCGCCATGCTGCCTGAAGTGAAGATGTCCAGCAGTGCCTTCAAGCTGTGGCGCGAGGCGAGCGACATGCACGCGCGCTCGCGTTTCGGCGGCTTCTACTATCTGCTGGCCTGGTGCCTGTTGTGGCTGACCAGCCGCTCGCCGACGCAGAACCTCTGGCTGTGGCTGGCCGGCGGCCTGTTGCTGTTGGCATTCGTCGCCCTGCGCATCCTTCACGAGCCCCGCGAGCAGCGCGGCGAGGTCGCCCTGCAGCACTGGCTGCGCCAGCACTGGTTGCTGATGCTGCTGCAGGCATTGCTCTGGGGGCTGATGCTGGCCGGGATCGAGCTGAGCCGGGCGCTGGATGTCTCGCACCTGATGGTTATGCTCACCGTGGTGGTGTTCGCTACCGCGATGGCGTTCACCTTCCCCATGCGTCGCGGCCCCTGTGCCCTGGCCATGCTGCTGATCTACCTGCCGGCCACCGCGGTGAAGTTCTGGCAGGAGCGTACTGCGCCGGGCGAGTCGGTGGCGCTGTTGGTGTACCTCGCCTACATGATGCTGTTTCTCTACCGCTGGCACCGCGAGTACCGCATCGGCCTTGAACGCGAGATGCGTTTGCGCCAGCACAGCGAGGAGCTCGACCAGCGCAGCCGTACCGACGCCCTTACCGGGCTGGGCAATCGCTACCAGTTCAACGTGCTGCTGGCCAACTGGCTGGCCTCCGTGCGTCGCCAGCACAGCCCGCTGGCCCTGGTGCTGCTGGATATCGACTGGTTCAAGCAGGTCAACGACCGCCACGGCCACAGCGCCGGCGACCTCTGTCTGCACCTGTTCGCCGAACGCATGCGCAAGGTGTTTCGCCGCGACAGCGACATCCTCCTGCGCCTGGGCGGTGAGGAGTTCGCCGTGCTGATGCCGCACACCAGCCTGGAGCAGGCGCTGCAACTGGCCGAACGCTTTCGCCGCGAGCTCGAGCAGGAGCCGCTGCAGCTGCCGGCGCTGAGCCTGTCGATCACCTGCAGCATCGGCGTCGGCGACTACCTGCCGCTGTGCGACGACTCGCCGGAGGCCTTCTACAAGCGGGTCGACGACGCCCTCTACCAGGCCAAGAGCAAGGGCCGCAACCGCGTCGAACTGGCCTGAGCCGGCCCGCCAGTGTGCGTAGAGTGCGCCGCGCGCACCGCTGGCCAGCGGCGGCTCATGACGAATCGCAATTATCCTGGAACAGCCGGCTAGACCGTCTTGGCCATCCGCCCGGCGAGCAGCGCCCAGCTCAGCAGCAGGGCGCAGAGGATCGCCAGCGGCCAGATGCGCCACTGCAGGTAGGGCGTCAGCCCCGCCATCGGCAGCACTTCGCCGTAGAGCACGCCCTGCTCGAACTGCGGCAGCTCGAACTGGATGCGGCCCTGCGGGTCGATCACCACCGTCATGCCGTTATTGGTGGCGCGGATCATCCAGCGGCCGGCCTCCAGCGCACGCATCTGCGCCATCTGCAGGTGCTGCAGCGGGCCGATGGAGGTGCCGAACCAGGCGTCGTTGCTCACCGTCAGCAGGATCTCGCTATCGGCCGCCAGCGTCGCGGCGAATTCCGGGTAGACCACCTCGTAGCAGATATAGGGCGCCACCCGATAACCCTTGGCCAGCAACGGCGGCTGCTCGGCCGGGCCGCGGGCGAAGTCGGACATCGGCAGGTCGAAGAAGGCGATCAGCCCGCGCAGCAGCTCCTGCAGTGGCACGTACTCGCCGAAGGGCACCAGCTTCTGCTTGAGGTAGGTGCCCTGGCCCTCGCCGAAGCTGGTGATGGCGTTGTAGTAACGCAGCTCGCCGCGTTCATTGGCCTGGCGCACCGGCACCCCGGTGATCAGCGCGCTGCCCTGCTCGCGGGCGAAGCGATCCATCACGCCGATATAGCCCTGCGCCAGATCCTTGAGCACCGGGATGGCGGTTTCCGGCCAGACCACCAGGTCCACCCGCTCGGCGCTGAAACTGAGGTCGCGGTACAGCGCCAGCTGGGCGTTGAGCTGGGCCGGGTCCCATTTCAGGTTCTGTTCGACGTTGCCTTGCACGGCGGCGACCGTCAGGCGGTCGCCGGCCGGGCGAGTCCAGGGGCGATCCTTGAACGCCGGACCGGCGACCCAGGGCGTCAGCAGCAGCACCAGGCCGACGGCGAGGAAGGCCTTGCGCGCCCGCAGGCGCGGCAGGTTGACCAGCAGCGCCGCGGACAGCGCCAGGCTGAAGGAAATCAGCCAGACCCCGCCGAGCGGTGCCAGGCCGGCCAGCGGCCCGTCCAGCTGGCTGTAGCCGGCGTAGAGCCAGGGAAAGCCGGTGAGGAACCAGCCGCGGAACACTTCCTGAGCCAGCCACAGGGCGGCGAAGGCCAGGGCGTCGGCCAGCGGCGCCTCGCTGCGGCGCAGCCAG
>NZ_AVOF01000083.1:0-9525 GCF_000465935.2 Pseudomonas sp. EGD-AK9 | reverse complement strand
CGCGCCGGCCAGCGCCGAAGCGCCGCTCGAGGGGCCGCAGCGCGGCGGCGAAGGGCCGCCGCTGCTGATCGTCGAGGACGACGCCAATTTCGCCGCGGTGATCGCCGAGGCGGCCCACGGCCACGGCTTTTCCAGCGTGCACTGCCGCACCGGCCTGCAGGCGCTGAACCTGTTGCAGCACGAACCGTTCAACGCGGTGATCCTCGATATCCTGCTGCCGGACATCAGCGGCTGGCAGCTGTTCCGCCGCCTGCGCGGCCAGGTCGGCCATCGCCACACGCCGGTGCACATCATCTCCTGCGTGCCGCAGCCGGCCGGCTGGAACGACGACGGCACGCGCTACCTGGTCAAGCCGATCGACCGCGAAGAGCTGGAGCAGGTGTTCCTCGACCTGCAGCACGGCCAGTCGGCGGATCAGGCGCTGCTGCTGGTAGAGGACGTCGAGATCGAGCGCGAACACTACCGCGAGCACCTGAGCCAGCTGGGCTTCGCGGTGACCGCCTGCGCCAGCGCCGAGCAGGCCCGCGCCGCCTATGCCGGCGGCCAGTTCAGTGCCCTGGTGATCGACCTGGACCTGCCCGACCAGGACGGCTTCGCCCTGCTCGACAGCCTCAACCAGCTGCGCCCGCTGCAGGGCCTGCGGGTGGTGATCAACACCGGGGTCGACGTCACCCTGCAGAGCCTGCAGCGCCTGCGCCGTTACAGCGCGGTGGTGGTGCGCAAGCACGGCGACGACACCGCCGCGCTGGATCAGGCCGTGCAGGGCTTTCTCGACGAGGTGCGCGGCCCCGACCAGGGCCGGCGCCGCGTCAATCCACTGGAGGGGCGGCGCATCCTGCTGGTCGACGACGACATGCGCAACGTCTACGCCTTAAGCGCGCTGCTCGATGAAGTCGGCCTGCGCGTGACCGCGGCCAAGGACGGCGTCGAAGCCATCGCCTGCTACCAGCGCGAGCCGTTCGACCTGATCCTGATGGACATGGCCATGCCGACCATGGACGGCTACACCGCCACCCGCCTGCTCAAGCAGGAGCACGGCTGCAGCCTGCCGATCATCGCCCTGACCGCCCACGCGATGAAGGGCGACCGCGAGAAATGCATCACCGCCGGAGCCGACGACTACATGGCCAAGCCGATCAAGCGCGACGAGCTGCTGGCCCTGCTGGAGCGCTGGCTAACGCCTATCGCACTGCCGCTGGCCGGCAATGATCTAACCTGAGAGGCAGGAGTTCAGTGCAAGGCCAAAAGGACACAGGAGGTAGCATGGCCAAGGCGCAGACCAAGATCGACGCCGAGCAGGGAACGCAGATCCTGCTGGTGGTGGACGACCGCGCGGAGAATCTCGAGGCCATGCAGGCCCTGCTCGACGACGGCGACTGGCAGCTGCGTTGCGTGAACTCGGGCGAGCAGGCGCTGCTCTGCCTGCTGGAAGAGGACGTCGGCCTGGTGCTGCTCGACGTGCAGATGCCGCGGATGGACGGCTTCGAGGTGGCCCGGCTGATGCGCGGCAACCCGCGCACCCGTTTCACCCCGATCATCTTCGTCTCCGCCATCGCCCAGACCCAGGACGCGGTGCTGCGCGGCTACAACAGTGGCGCAGTGGATTTCGTGCTCAAACCGTTCGACCCCACGGTGCTGCGGCACAAGATCCACAGTCTGCTGGATCACGAGCGCAACCGCAGCGAGCTGCAGCAACTGAGCCAGCAGCTCGACCGCGCGCGGGCATTCAACGCCTCGGTGCTGAACAACGCCGCCGAGGGCATCATGGTGGTCGGCGAGGACGGCCGCATCCAGTTCGCCAACCCGGCCATGGCGCAAATGCTCCAGGGCGAAGTCGCCGACCTGGAGGGCTCCGAGCTGCTGGCCTTCCTGCACAGCCCGCAGGTCGAGGGCGACTGGCAGCAGTCGGAGTTCTACCGCCACTGGAAGCGCGAGGCCACCTACCGGGTGCACGAGGCCAGCCTGCGCACCCTCGCCGGCGGCGTGCTGCCGGTGGCGCTGTCCTGTTCGCCGCTGCCGCGCCTGCAGCACGCCATGGTGGTGATCGCCCTGGACATGTCGGTGGTGCGCAACCTGCACGCGCAGTTGGAGTCGCAGGCGGTCACCGACGCGCTGACCGGCCTGCTCAACCGCCGCGGCTTCCACCGCGCGCTGGAGTCGGCGCTGGCGCGTATCGAGCGCAGCGGCCAGCGCCTCGCCGTGCTCTACCTCGACCTGGACGGCTTCAAACGGATCAACGATTCGCTCGGCCACGACGCTGGTGACCAGCTGCTGCGCCGCGTCGGCGAACAGCTCAAGGCCTGCCTGCGCCCCTACGACAGCCTGGCGCGCATCGGCGGCGACGAGTTCACCGCGCTGCTCGACAACCTCGGCCACCCCGAGGATGCGGCGCGGGTCGCGGAGAAGCTGATCGAGCTGGTCTCGGTGCGCCATCACCTCGACGGCGTCGACTTCACCCTCGGCGCCAGCGTCGGCATCGCCTGCTTTCCCGAGTGCGGGCAGAGCGTCGAGGGCCTGCTGCGCGCCGCCGACATGGCCATGTACGAGGCCAAGCGTGCCGGGCGTCAGCAGTACCGCTTCTTCTCCCCGGAGATGAACGGTCGCGCGCGCTCGCGGCTGATGCTCGAGGAGAGCCTGCGCCACGCCATCGAGAACGACGATTTCGTGCTGGTCTACCAGCCCCAGGTGTATCTGGAGACCGGCCGGCTGCGCGGCTTCGAGGCGCTACTGCGCTGGCAGCACCGGGTCGCCGGCACCGTGGCGCCCAACGTGTTCATCCCGCTGCTGGAAGAGACCCGCCTGATCAATCGCCTGGGCGACTGGATCTTCCGCGAAGGGGCGCGCCAGCTGGCTGGCTTCAGTCGCCAGTTCGGCGACGAACTGGTGCTCAGCATCAACGTCAGTCCGGTGCAGTTCGGCATGCCGCAGCTGGTCAACGACCTGCAGCGGGTGCTCGAAGCCCACGGCCTGCAGCCGCGCCAGCTGGAAGTGGAGGTGACCGAGAGCGCGCTGATGCAGGACCTGGAGCTGACCCAGGCGCAGCTGCGCCAGCTGCGCCAGCTGGGGGTGAAGATCGCCATCGACGACTTCGGCACCGGCTATTCGTCGCTGGCCTACCTGCGCCATTTCGAGCTGGATACGCTGAAGATCGACCGCCTGTTCGTCGCCAACATGCTCGATTCGCCGCGCGACGCCGCGGTGGTCAGCACCATCATCGACCTCGGCCATCACCTCGGTCTGGAGGTGATCGCCGAAGGGGTGGAAACCCAGGCCCAGCGCGACTGGCTGGTGCGCCACCGCTGCAGCATCATGCAGGGCTTTCTGGTGGCGCCGGGTATCGCCGCCGAGGCCGCGCTGCAGGTGCCGGCGCAGCTGGACTGGGCCAGCCTGCCGCTGTCGCGCGGGGATGCGCCGAAGCCGGACCTGTAGGGTGCGCCGCGCGCAGCAGGGGCCGGTGCGTACGGCCTAGGCGCGGCCCCGCGACACCCGAGCTACTGCCAACTACGCAGCAGGCCGCGGAAGCAGCTGTCGACCATGGCCGGGGTGTCGAGTTGCGGGTCGAACAGGTTGGGGTCGCGCAGCCAGTCGCTGAACAGGCCGACGATCAGCGCGTGCAGGGTGCGCGCCGCCAGGCGCGGGCTGATGCCCGGCTGCAGCAGCGGCTGTACTGCCGCCTGGGCGAACTGCTGTTCGCACAGGGCGATGAACTGGTTGATAAAGGCCTCGTGACGCTCCTCGGCTTCGCGCAGCTCCTCGGTGAATTCGCAGCGGCGCAGCAGGATGGTGAAGATGCGCCGGCGCTGCGCATCCTGCGCCAGGTGAGCCATGGCCTCGACGCACAGGTCGCGCAGCATCTGCAGCGAGGTCAGGCCGTCGGCGGCCTCCAGTTGTTCGGCCAGCGGCTCCAGGGGCAGGCGCACCTGGTTGAGCATTTCGTGGAACAGATGGGCCTTGTTCTGAAAGTGCCAGTAGATCGCCCCGCGCGTCACCCCGGCCCGGCGCGCCACCTGCTCCAGGCTGGTATGGGCCACACCCTGTTCGAGGAACAGCAGCTCGGCGGCGGCGAGGATGGCGCAGCGGGTTTTCTCCGCGTCTTCTTTGGTTCGGCGCATGGCGATTCGGTCAATTCTGGCTAGGCTCTGGTTGAGCCGAGTTTACCGATTTTGCCGTGCCAGCAGGTGGCGCCGCGCGACTGGCGAGTCCGCCGCGCACCCTTCGCCATGCGCGTCGCCAAGGAGAGGAGTGCCTCATGTCGTTCGTTCGCCTGTTCCGTCCGCTGTTGTCCCTGAGTCTAGCCGTGCTGCCGCTGGCCACCCTGGGTGCCGACGCGCCACCCCCGGCGGTGACCGTGGAGCAGGTCAAGGCCGGCGCCTTGCCGGTGGTGCTGGAGTACTCGGCGCGCACCGCCGGCTATCGCGAGGTACAGGTGCGGGCCCAGGTCAGCGGCATCCTCCAGGAGCGCACCTACCAGGAAGGCAGCGGCGTGCAGAAGGATCAGCTGCTGTTTCGCATCGACCCGCGCCCGTACCAGGCCGCGCTGGCCCGCGCCAAGGGCGCGCTGGCCCAGGAGCAGGCGCGCTTTCGGCAGACCGAGCGCGACCTCAAGCGCATTCGCGAGCTGCAGAAGAAGGGCTTCGCCAGCGAGAGCGAGCTGGACAATGCGGTGTCCAACTTCGAGCAGAGCAAGGCCAATATCGAGGCCGCCCAGGCCGAGGTGCAATCGCGCCAGATCGACCTCGACTACACCACGGTGAAGGCGCCGATCACCGGCATCACCAGCAAGGAAAGCGTCTCCGAGGGCAGCCTGATCGTCGCCGGCGATCCCAGTGCCAGCCTGCTCACCCAGATCACCCAGCTCGACCCGATCTTCGTCAACTTCGCCTACCCGGACGCCGAAGCCGAACGCCTGCGTCGCGAGTTGTCCGAAGGCAGCCTGGTGCCGCCAGCCAGCGGCAAACTCAACGTCGAGGTGCAGTTCGGCGACGGTTCGGCCTATCCGGTGGAGGGCGAGGTGGATTTCACCGACAGCCTGATCGACCGCGGCACCGGCACCGTCAGCGCCCGCGGCGTGGTGCCCAACCCCGAGCAGAAGCTGCTGCCGGGACAGTTCGTGCGGGTGCTGGTCAAGGGCCTGACCCGGCCCGACGCCATCACTGTGCCGGAGCGGGCGGTGGCCCAGGGGCCGCGCGGCACCTTCGTCTACGTGGTGGACGAGCAGGGCATCGCGCGCATGCGCCAGGTCGGCACCGGCGATACGGCCGGCGGCCGCTGGCTGATCACCTCCGGCGTCAGCGAGGGCGACCGGGTGGTGGTCGACGGCCTGGCCAAGGTGCGCCCGGACAGTCCGGTACAGGTCGAGGAGGCCAAGGCAGCCCCGGCGCAAGCCACGGCGCAGGAGTGACGCCATGATCTCGCGCTTCTTCATCGACCGCCCGGTGTTCGCCACCGTCATTTCCATCGTCATCGTGCTCGCCGGCCTGGCCGCCATGCGCGCCCTGCCGATTGCCCAGTACCCGGAGATCCTGCCGCCGCAGGTCTCGGTTTCGGCTGCCTATCCCGGCGCCAGCGCCCAGGTCATCGCCGAGACCGTGGCGGCGCCGCTGGAGCAGGAGATCAACGGCGTCGAGGGCATGATCTACCAGCTGTCCAACTCCTCCAGCAGCGGCGCCATGAGCCTGACCGTGTACTTCGAGGTGGGCACCGACCCCGACCAGGCCACCATCGACGTCAACAACCGGGTGCAGGCCGCCCAGGCCAAGCTGCCCGAGGAGGTGCGCCGGCAGGGGGTCAACGTGGAGAAGAAGTCCTCGGACATCCTCCAGGTGATCACCCTCTATTCGCCGGACGACTCGCGCGACCCGATCTTCATCAGCAACTACGCGCTGATCAACGTGATCGACGAGCTCAAGCGCCTGCCCGGGGTGGGCGACGCCAGCCAGTTCGGTTCCAAGGACTACTCCATGCGCATCTGGCTGCGCCCTGACAAGCTGGCGCAGTACGACCTGACGCCCACCGATGTGGTGAATGCCATCCGCGAGCAGAACTCGCAGTTCGCCGCCGGCAGCTTCGGCCAGCAGCCGCTCAAGGAGGCGCAGGACTTCACCTATACGGTGACCACCCAGGGCCGCTTCACCGACCCCAGGGAGTTCGAGAGCGTGATCCTGCGCAGCGACGCCACCGGCGCCAGCCTGCTGCTCAAGGATGTGGCGCGGGTCGAGTTGGGCGCCCAGGACTACTCCCTGGTGACGACCTTGAACGGCCAGCAGAACGCCGCCTTCGGCATCTACCTGCAGCCCGGCGCCAACGCCCTGGACACCGCCGAGGCGGTGGAGCGCACCATGCAGCGCCTGGCGCAGCGCTTTCCCGAGGGCATCGCCTACAAGATCCCCTACGACACCACCAAGTTCGTCCGGGTGTCCATCGAGGAGGTGATCCACACCTTCTTCGAGGCCCTGGTGCTGGTGGTGCTGGTGGTCTTCGTGTTCCTGCAGAACTGGCGCGCCACGCTGATCCCGGTGCTGGCCATCCCGGTGTCGCTGGTGGGCACCTTCGCCGGCATGTACCTGTTGGGCTTTTCCATCAACCTGCTGACCCTGTTCGGCATGGTGCTGGCCATCGGCATCGTGGTGGACGACGCCATCGTGGTGATCGAGAACGTCGAGCGGGTGATGCGCACCAAGCACCTCAATGCGCGCGAGGCGGCCATCGAGGCGATGGAGGAGGTCACCGGGCCGATCATCGCCATCGTCCTGGTGCTCTGCGCGGTGTTCATTCCGGTGGGCTTCCTCGGCGGCCTGGCCGGGCAGATGTACAAGCAGTTCGCTATCACCATCGCGGTGTCGGTGGTGATCTCCGGCATAGTCGCCCTGACCCTGAGTCCGGCGCTCTGCGCGCTGCTGCTCAAGCCCGGCCATCACGAGCCGGCGGCGCCGTTTCGTGCCTTCAACCGCTTCTTCGACAAGGCCACCGAGGGCTACGGCGCCGGCGTGCGTTTCTTCCTCAAGCGCTCGGCCGTGGGCCTGCTGCTGTTCGGCGGGATGATCGGCCTGATCGTGCTGCTGTTCGCGCGGGTGCCCGGCTCGCTGGTGCCGGACGAGGATCAGGGCTACGTGATCAACGCCTACTACCTGCCGCCGGCGGCCTCGCTCAACCGCACCGACGCGCTCAGTGGCGCGGTGACCCAGCAACTGATGGAGCATCCGGCAGTGCAGGACGTGGTCACCTTCGCCGGTTTCGACGTGCTCACCTTCGGCGTGCGCAGCAACGCCGGGGTGTCCTTCGTGCCGCTCAAGGACTGGAGCGAGCGCACCACGCCCGAACTGGATGCGCGCAACCTGACCCGCGAATTCATGGGCATGGGCGCGGCGCAGAAGGACGGCCTGGTGCTGTCGTTCAACCCGCCGCCGATCACCGGCATGAGCACCACCGGCGGCTTCGAGGCCTATATCCAGGACCGCTCCGGCGGCAGCGTCGAGGCGCTCGGCGCCAAGGTCCAGGCCTTCGTCCAGGCCGCCAGCCAGCGCCCGGAACTGGCCGGGGTGCAGAGCACCTTCAGCGCCAACGTGCCGCAGTACTACATCGACCTCGACCGCACCAAGACCCGTGCCCTGGGGGTGAGCGTCAGCGACGTGTTCACCGCCATGCAGGCCACCTTCGGCAGCTACTACGTCAACGACTTCACCCTCTACGGGCGCACCTGGCAGGTCAGCCTGCAGTCGGAGGCGGAGTTTCGCCGCAAGCCGGAGGACCTCGGCCAGGTCTACGTGCGCTCCAGCGCCGGCGAGCTGATTCCTCTGTCGAGCCTGCTGCGGGTGCGGCGCATCCTCGGTCCGGACTCCTACGACCGCTTCAACGTCTACCCCTCGGCCAAGGTGCTCGGCGGCCCGGCACCCGGCTACAGCTCGGGGCAGGCGCTGGCGGCGATGCAGGAGGTGGCCGACCAGGTGCTCGGCGAGGACTACAGCCTGGGCTGGATCGGCTCGGCCTTCCAGGAACTGGCCACCCAGGGTTCGGGCACCCAGGCCTTCGTCTTCGGCCTGATCCTGGTGTTCCTCATCCTCGCCGCCCAGTACGAGCGCTGGACCCTGCCGCTGGCGGTGGTCACTGCGGTGCCCTTCGCGGTGTTCGGCGCGATCCTCGCGGTGTGGCTGCGCGGCATCCAGAACGACGTGTACTTCCAGGTCGGCCTGGTCACCCTGATCGGCCTGGCGGCGAAGAACGCCATCCTCATCGTCGAGTTCGCCGTGCTGCTGCGCGCCGAGGGCAAGGGCATCTTCGACTCGGCGCTGGAGGCGGCCAAGCTGCGTTTTCGCCCCATCGTGATGACCTCGCTGGCCTTCATCCTCGGCTGCGTGCCGCTGGCGATCAGCTCGGGCGCCGGTTCGGCCAGCCGCCACTCGATCGGCACCGGGGTGATCGGCGGCATGCTTGCCGCCACATTGCTGGCGACCTTCCTGATCCCCATGTTCTACCTGCTGGTGGAGTCCGCCGCGCAGCGCCTGAGCCGACGCGGCAAGGCCGAACAGGGCGAAGAGGCCGACCAGCGCTGAGCCCGGTCCGGGCCGCGAGCCGCGGCCCGGGCCTTTCTCGGGCGGTGTCCCGATGAGATGATTAGCCGGCTAATAAATGTCCGGACTGTCCATGAACCTTCGCCTCCTGCTGATCCTCGGCGCGCTGTGCGCCTTCGGCCCGCTGGCCATCGATTTCTACCTGCCGAGTTTCCCGACCCTGGCCCAACAGTTCGCCACCGATGTCGAGCAGGTGCAGCTGTCGCTGGCCGCCTATTTTGTCGGCATCGCCCTCGGTCAGCTGTTCTACGGGCCGCTGGCCGACCGCTACGGTCGGCGCGGCCCGCTGCTGCTGGGGGTGGCGCTGTTCACCGCGGCGTCGCTGGCCTGCGCCCTGGCGCCGAGCCTGGAGTGGCTGATCGGCGCGCGCTTCGTCCAGGCCCTGGGCGGCTGCGCCGGCATGGTGGTGACCCGTGCGGTGGTGCGTGATCTGTGCGACCCGCTGACCTCGGCCAAGGTGTTCTCGCAATTGATGCTGGTGATGGGCCTGGCGCCTATCCTCGCGCCGCTGGGCGGCGGCCTGCTGCTCGGCACCCTGGGCTGGCCGTGGATCTTCCACAGCCTGGCGCTGTTCGCCGGCCTGTGCCTGCTGGCGGTGTTGCTGTGGCTGCCGGAAACGCGGCCGCGAGGTCTGGCGCCTGCGCCGCTGCGCGGGGCGCTGGGGCAGTACCGGGTGCTGCTGAGCAATGGCGCCTTCATCACCTATTCGCTGGCCGGCGGCGTGGCGATGGCCGGGATGTTCGCCTATATCGCCGGTTCGCCTTTCGTCTTCATCGAGCTGTACGGGGTGCCGGCCGAGCACTACGGCTGGCTGTTCGGCAGCAACGCCGCCGGTTTCGTGCTGATGGCACAG
This sequence comes from Pseudomonas sp. EGD-AK9, assembly GCF_000465935.2. Taxonomy (NCBI): domain Bacteria; kingdom Pseudomonadati; phylum Pseudomonadota; class Gammaproteobacteria; order Pseudomonadales; family Pseudomonadaceae; genus Pseudomonas; species Pseudomonas sp. EGD-AK9. Next base: position 105 of record NZ_AVOF01000083.1, on the reverse strand, counting down.
GTCAATGCGCGCCTGGTGCGCCGTGGCGGGCCGGGCCGCTGGTTGCGGCGCATGGCGCCGCTGTACCTGGCCAGCGGCCTGGCGTTGCTGGGGCTGGCGGCCTGG
>NZ_AVOF01000082.1:0-9681 GCF_000465935.2 Pseudomonas sp. EGD-AK9 | reverse complement strand
CAGCGGCGGCTGAGCAGCAGGCCGAACAGCAGGCCCACCGCAGCCGCCAGGCCGAGTGCGCGCCAGGGGTGCTTGTGCACGTAGTCCTCGGTGGCGTCCACGGCGATCTTGCCCTGCTCGCGCAGGCCGGCTTCGGCGCGGTGCAGGGTCTCGCGGGCGCGGCCGAGGCTGTTGCGGATATCGTCGCGCAGCGCCTCGGCCTGTTCGCCGGCGAGGCTGGCAGTGTGCTGCAGGAGTTTTTCGGTGTCGCTGACCAGGGCCTGGAAATCTTCCAGCAGGGCATCCTGGCTGCTCGGGGTGGCGTTTTTACGGGGCATGGAGCGCGTCCTCTGCGTTGGGCATGTAAGGCTTACGAGTGCGTCGAGGCTCGAGGGTTCCGCAAGGGTAGTCGGTAAATGGCCAAGGGCCAGGCTGGTATAGCGCTTGCATTGTGCTGGTGCGCGAAGTCTCGGAATTGCCCCGTGTTGGGGCTTTTCCGGTCTGGGTCAGGAAGGCCGATCGCAAGCCTAAGTTATTAATTAATAAGAAATTAGTGCCAAGGAGCCAGAATCGAGCGGCGCCATTTCGGGGCCGTGGCCTGGCGCTTTATGTGGGCATGGCGGTACGGGCGGCTGCATTGTGGTGCGCGCCGGCTTGTCGATGCCTTGCTTTGGTGCTTTTTCCCCAACGCCGGAGTTTTCTTCGCAGATGGAAAACATCAACAGCGCCGTGGAAACCCTGATCCACGGCTCCAATACCCTGTTCATCCTGCTCGGCGCGATCATGGTGCTGGCCATGCACGCCGGCTTCGCCTTCCTCGAAGTGGGCACGGTGCGGCAGAAGAACCAGGTCAACGCGCTGTCGAAGATCCTCTCGGACTTCGCCATCTCGGCCCTGGCCTATTTCTTCATCGGTTACTGGATCGCCTACGGGGTGACCTTCCTCGAGCCGGCGGCGGTGCTGACCGAGAACCATGGCTACGGCCTGGTGAAGTTCTTCTTCCTGCTCACCTTCGCCGCGGCCATCCCGGCGATCATCTCCGGTGGCATCGCCGAACGCGCCAAGTTCGGCCCGCAGCTGTGCGCCACGGCGCTGATCGTGGCCTTCGTCTACCCCTTCTTCGAGGGCCTGATCTGGAACGGCAACTACGGCCTGCAGGCCTGGCTCCAGGCGCGCTTCGGCGCCGGCTTCCACGACTTCGCCGGCTCGGTGGTGGTGCACGCCATGGGCGGCTGGCTGGCGTTCGGCGCGGTGCTGCTGCTGGGGCGGCGCAACGGCCGCTATCGCGACGGCAAGCTGGTGGCCATGGCGCCGTCGAACATTCCCTTCCTCGCCCTCGGCTCGTGGATCCTGATCATCGGCTGGTTCGGCTTCAACGTGATGAGCGCGCAGACCCTCGACGGCGTCAGCGGCCTGGTGGCGGTCAACTCGCTGATGGCCATGGTCGGCGGCACGGTCGCCGCGCTGCTGGTCGGGCGCAACGACCCGGGCTTCCTGCACAACGGCCCGCTGGCCGGCCTGGTGGCGATCTGCGCCGGCTCCGACCTGATGCACCCGGTCGGCGCCCTGGTCACCGGCGCCATCGCCGGCGCGCTGTTCGTCTGGGCCTTCACCGCGACTCAGGTGAAATGGAAGATCGACGACGTGCTCGGCGTCTGGCCGCTGCACGGCCTGTGCGGCGTGTGGGGCGGCATCGCCTGCGGCATCTTCGGCCTGGAGGCCTTCGGCGGCCTGGGCGGCGTCAGCCTGGCCAGCCAAGTGATCGGCACCGCGCTCGGCGTGCTGGTGGCGCTGCTTGGCGGCTTCCTGGTCTATGGCGTGCTCAAGGCACTGCTGGGCATTCGCCTGAGCCAGGAAGAGGAATACAACGGCGCCGACCTGTCGGTGCATAAGATCGGTTCGATCAACCTCGATTGAGCCTCGTGCCGCCGGCAGCTCCTGCCGGCGGCGCGCCTTTTGGCGCTACGGCGCCACTCGCTGCAGGTCCAGCACGCGGATGCGCCCCGGCTCGGGGTAGTGCCAGTGCACGTCCAGGTCCCACAGGCGCGCGCCGTAGCGGCGCTCGGGCTCGGGTTGCTGGTAGGCCGGGCGCGGGTCCTGCGCCAGGCATTGTTCGATCAGTTCCACCAGCGGTTCGCCCAGGCGCAGGGCGTGGGCCTGCGCCTGCTGCAGCGCCTCGGCCTGCCAGGCCACCGGGATCAGCTGCGGCGCGCCTTCGGCCATGGCGTTGCGCGCCTCGGGCAGGCTGTCGGCGTAGGGCACGTAGGGCTTGATATCCAGCACCGGGGTGCCGTCGAGCAGGTCGATGCCGGACAGGTGCAGGCGGCCCGGCTCGACCCGCTCCAGGCGCACCACCGACTGGCCGATGCCGTTGGGCCGGTGGGTGGCGCGGGTGCTGAACACGCCGACCGCCTGGTTGCCGCCCAGGCGCGGCGGGCGCACCTTCAGCCGCGGCTGCTGCTCCAGCGCCTGGTGGAAGAGAAACAGCAGCCAGACATGGCTGACCTGCTCCAGTCCCTGCACCGCGTCGCCTTGGTCGAACGGCGGCAGCAGCTCCAGCACGCCGCGCGCGGCCGGCGCCAGCTGCGGCTGGCGGGGGATGGCGAATTTTTCCTTGAAGCAGGAACGGACGAAACCGATCGGGGAAACGCTGTAGGTCATGGCGGCGGCATACGGGTCGGGGGCGGCCATGTTAACCCAGCGGCTCAGCCGAACAGCAGCCACAGGCCCCAGGCGATCAGCAGCAGCCCGCCCAGGCGCGCCAGCCACAGGCCCTGCGGCAGGCACTTCTCCAGCAGCACCCAGGCGCCGAGCGCCGCCACCCACAGCAGGTTCATCACCCCCACCACCAGCAGCAGGCCCATCAGCGCCCAGCAACAGCCCAGGCAGTAGCCGCCATGGGCCAGGCCCATGCGCAGGCCGCCGAGCGCCCCGTCGCGCCAGTTGCCGAGGAAGAACTGCAGCGGCCCGCGGCAGCGCGTCAGGCAGGCCGCCTTGAGCGGCAGCCACTGGTAGAGGCCGGCGCCGAGCAGCAGTAGCGCGGTGAGCTGGGTGCTGGCGCTGCGCATCGTGTTGTGCACCAGGCTGAGCTGTTCCAGCCACCACTGCAGCGCGGTGGCCACAATGGCGAAGACGCTCCACACCAGCAGATAGGCCAGGGCGAACAGCGCCACGGCCAGGTGCCGCCGCGGGGCGGCCAGGCGCCCGCGCAGCAGCGCCTGGTAGAGCAGCAGCGTGGGCAAGGCGCCGGGCAGCATCATGGCGACCATCATCACCGCCCACATGGCGAGCATCAGCAGGGCATCGCCCGGACTCCAGGGCATCGGCATGCCGCTCATCGCCGCATCCGCCATGCCGCCCGGCGCGCTCATGGTCAGGGCCATGCGCTGCAGCGCCAGCCAGGCGAGCGCGATCAGCGTCAGCAGGCACAACAGCCACAACGCCTGTTCCGCCGTCAGCGGGCGGCGAGGCACAACCGCGTTCAGGGCTGCACACCCTGGCCGGTGAAGTGCACCCGGGCCAGGTGGCTGTGGCCGCCGCTGGACTCCAGGTGCAGTGCGGCGTGGGTGCTGTGGCTGCCGCTGGCCATCTCCGCCTCGAGGAACTCGAAGCCCTCCGGCAGGACCAGGCGTGCCCGCTGCGGCCTGCCGTCGACCGGGCTGCGGATCGGTTCGCCACTGGCCTGCAGCACGCCGGGGATGTGCAGCGTGGCGAGGCGCGCGTCGACATCGATGCTGAGTTCGATGGGCACGAACAGCGGATCGAACACCTGGCTCAGGGTGGTGCTGAAGACCTGGAACACATTGGCCCCGGGCTCGCTTTCCTGGCCGGAGAGGATGGTCAGCAGCGCCTGACGCTGCGCGGCGTCGGCGCGCTCGTCGATAAACAGCTGGACGCTGCCGTTACCCTTGTGGATGGCGCCGGGCCAGGCGAAGGTGGCGGCCCAGCACAGGCCGTCCAGGGGCGTGGCCTGGAAGTGGCCATGGGCGATACGCATCGCCACCACCGCCTCGCAGTTGCCGTGGGTGGGCGGGGCGCTGAACTGGCAGGGACAGCCCCAGTTGCAATTGCAGGAAATGAATTCGGTGCCTTGCAGGCGCCAGTCGAGGGTGGCCATGAGCGGTCTCCTTCACCTCGAAGGTGAGTCAGATCCCCCATGGCTAATGCTAGTCGAGCATGGCCCGGCGCCGGCAGGCGCTGACCAAAGGCGCTTCGCTAGTCGATCACCCGGCAACCAGCGTCGCGAAAGGGCCCGGCGAAGCGCACCCAGCCTTCGCCGGGGCTGACCTGGGCGCAGGTCAGGTGGCCGTCGGCCTTGCTCTGCCAGAGAAAGAACGGTGCCGGCGCGGCCAGGCAGGCGGCGCTCAGGGCGAGCAGGGCGGTCAGTAGCAGCGTACGCATGGCGATGGTCTCCGCAAGACGAGAGGCAAACCCTAGCATGGTTGTCAGAAGCGTTCCTTCTCGCCCAGGTAGCGCCACTGACCGAGCGGCAGCTTGGCCATGGGCACGCCGCCGATGCGGATGCGCTTCATCGCCAGCACCGTCAGCCCCAGCGCCGCACACATCTGCCGCAGCTGCTGCGGCTGCGGATTCTTCAGGGCGAAACGCAGGCGCTGCTCGCTCTGCCAGCTGGCCTTGCACGGCGGGAACTGCACGCCCTTGTGCAGCAGGCCCTTCTTCAGGCGCTCCAGGCCGTTCGGCGCCAGCTCGCCGCTGACCTCCAGCAGGTATTCCTGTTCCAGCTTGTGGCCGTCCTCGCGCAGCTTGCGTTGCGTGCGCCAGTCCTGGCTGAGCACCACCAGGCCGCTGGCGCCGACCTGCAGCGGCAGGCTCTGCTCCTGGCGGAGGAAATGCCCATGCAGCACGCGCTGCGTGTGCGGGTCGTCGCTCCAGTGGTTGACGGCGGCCAGCGACTGCTGGATTCGCGCGTTGTCGGCGTCGGCCGCGCAGTTCAGCAGCAGGGTCACCGGCTCCACCGGATCGAGGCTGGCCTCGGGGTGCAGTTCGACGCGCTGGCCCTCGACCTTGAACTGCGGCGCCTCGACCACCTGGCCGTCGACGCTGACCCAGCCGCCGGTGATGTACAGGTCGGCCTCGCGCCGCGAACAGCCGAACAGTTCGATGACGCGTTTGGACAGGCGGACGGGTTCGCTCATGCGGGGTGGCTCGGCTGGCAAAAGGACGGCCATTGTAACGCCACGCCTGTAGGCATGCGGGGTTATTCGGCAGATGAGTTCGGGTAGTCGTGCGGGCTTTGGTATTCGCGCTTGCGCCCGGTGAATCCCTCGAACAGCGCACGATGGCGCGCCAGGCCGTACTCGTCCTGCCGTACGGGGTACTCGCCGACCCACTGGATCAGGTTGTCGAGCATGGCCTGCTGCTCGGTGGCACTGGCGAACTTCTCCGCTTCCCAGGGGCGCCGTCGGCAGTGGGCGATACAGGTATCGACGCCGGGATTGAGGAAGATCAGTTCGTCGCAGTGGGGCAGCGCGGTCTCGATCAGGTCGCCATAGCAGCCTTCGATCACCCAGTGTCGATGTGCCTGGATAAAGCCCATCAGCAATGCCCGGCTTTCGCCAAGCGGTTTACGCTGAGGCCCCTCGTTCCAGGCGATCTCGTCCAGCGCCAGGCGGGCGACGTCGCGGCCGCCGATCAGCTGCCGGGCCAATGTGCTCTTGCCGGCGCCGGCATTGCCCTGTAGCACGATACGCATAGGTGCATCTCCATTGACTTCGCTCCAGGCAACTCTAAATCGGCCTGGACAGGGCGCGATAGAGCGACTTGTATTGCCGGTGCGAGTTCTTCTCATCAGGCAGACGGCCGATTCCCCCTCATGGAGAGCCAGGCCAAGGAGCGGTGCATGTCCCTCAAGGTTCAGATGGTCTTCGGCACCCGGCCCGAGGCGATCAAGATGGCGCCGCTGGCGCGGGTACTCAAACATTGGCCGGGGGGCGAGCTGTTCGTCTGCTCCACCGGCCAGCACCGCGAGATGCTGCGCCTCGATGCCAGCTACGCCCGGGTGCAGCCGGATATCGTCCTGGTCCACGGCGACACCACCACCAGCTTCGTCGCCGCGCTGGCCGCCTTCCACCGGCAGATCGCCATCGGCCACGTCGAGGCCGGCCTGCGTACCGGCAACCTGCGCGCGCCCTGGCCGGAAGAGGCCAACCGCACCCTCACCGGAGTGCTCGCCGACCTGCATTTCGCGCCCACCGACAAGGCCCGCGACAATCTCCTGCGCGAGGGCCGCGCGCCGGCCGATATAGAGGTCACCGGCAACACGGTGATCGACGCCCTGCTGTGGATGCGCGATCACCTGCGCAGCAGCGGCTGGCAGCCGGCGGCCGATTCGCCGTTGGCGGCGCTGGCGGCGGAGCAGCGCCTGGTGCTGATCACCGGGCACCGGCGGGAGAACTTCGGCCAGGGTTTCGAGCAGATCTGCCAGGCCCTGGCCGAGCTGGCCGGGCGCTACCCCGAGGTGCAGTTCGTCTACCCGGTACATCTCAACCCGCAGGTGCAGGGGCCGGTGCGCGGGCTGCTCGGCGGCCTGGCCAACGTCCATCTGGTGGCGCCGCAGGACTACCCGCACTTCGTCTGGCTGATGGACCGCGCCTACCTGATCCTCACCGACTCCGGCGGCGTGCAGGAGGAGGCGCCGGCGCTGGGCAAGCCGCTGCTGGTGCTGCGCGAGGTCACCGAACGGCCCTCGGTGCTGGAGGGCGGCACGGTGCGGCTGGTGGGCACCGACCCGGCGCGCATCGTCGCGCAGACCGCGCGCCTGCTCGACGATGCCGAGGCCTACCGGGCGATGAACCGGGTGTTCAGCCCCTATGGCGACGGCCACGCCAGCGAGAAGATCGCCCAGCGCCTGCTGCGCTGGGCCGCAACAGCCAAAACCGAGTGACGCGCGATGAGTCTGGATCTGGTCGACCTGCTGGCCTATGTGCTGTATGCCCTGAAATACCTGGCCATCCTGCTCGCCGCGCTGATGTTCCTGCTCGGCCTGGATGACCTGTTCATCGACCTGGTGTACTGGGGGCGTGCGCTGATCCGCCGCTTTCGCGTCTACGCCGAGCACGAGCGCGCCGACGAGACGCTGCTCTATGGCACGCCGGAAAAGCCCCTGGCGATCATGGTGCCGGCCTGGCAGGAGGTCGGCGTGGTCGGTGAGATGGCGCGCCTGGCGGCCTCCACCCTGGACTACGAGAACTACCAGATCTTCGTCGGCACCTACCCCAACGACCCCGACACCCAGGCCGACGTCGACGCCGTGTGCCTGCATTACCCCAACGTACACAAGGTGGTCTGCGCCCGCCCCGGGCCGACCAGCAAGGCCGACTGCCTGAACAACGTGATCGATGCCATCCTGCGCTTCGAGGCCGAGGCGCGGGTGGAGTTCGCCGGCTTCATCCTGCACGACGCCGAGGACGTGATCTCGCCGCTGGAGCTGCGCCTGTTCAACTACCTGCTGCCGAACAAGGACCTGATCCAGGTGCCGGTCTACCCCTATGCCCCGGAGTGGAGCGGCTTCACCGCCGGGCATTACGTCGACGAGTTCGCCGAGAACCACGGCAAGGACGTGGTGGTGCGCGAGGCGCTCACCGGCCAGGTGCCCAGCGCCGGCGTCGGCACCTGCTTCAGCCGCCGCGCCATCGCCGCGCTGCTGGAAGACGGCGACGGCATCGCCTTCGACGTGCAGAGCCTGACCGAGGACTACGACATCGGCTTCCGCCTCAAGGCCAAGGGCATGAAGTGCATCTTCGCCCGTTTCCCGGTCAGCGATCCGAAACTGGCCCTGGCGCAGGAGTCCGGGCTGGGCATGAGCCAGCGCTTCGCCCAGGTGATCTGCGTGCGCGAGCACTTTCCGCGGACCTGGGCGCACGCCATCCGGCAAAAATCGCGCTGGATCACCGGCATCGTCTTCCAGGGTACCCGCAACCTGGGCTGGAGCCCGCGGGCGGCGCTCAACTACTTCCTCTGGCGCGACCGCCGCGGGCTGTTCGCCTACCTGCTGAGCTTTCTGGTCAACCTGCTGTTCTTGGTGCTGCTCGCCATGTGGCTGATCGGCCTGTTCAACCCCGAGGCCTGGCATTTTCCCTCGATCCTCTCCGGCAGCCCGCTGCTCAGCACGCTGCTCTGGCTCAATGGCCTGCTGCTGCTCAACCGCCTGTTCCAGCGCGGCTACTTCGTCACCCGCTTCTACGGCATCGGCCAGGGCCTGCTGTCGGTGCCGCGGATGATGTGGAGCAACTTCGTCAACTTTTTCGCCAACGTCCGCGCGCTCAAGCAGGTGCTGGAGATGGGCGACTCGCGCCGGGTGGCCTGGGACAAGACCACCCACGAATTCCCCTCGCTCGGGCAGAGCCCGCAGACGCCGCTGGGCCGGCGCCTGGTCGAACAGGGCCTGATCGGCGAGGCGCAGCTGACCGCGGCGCTGACCAACCCGGTGCGGCGTCGTCTCGGCCGCCAGCTGTTGCTCGACGGCCTGCTCGACAGCCGCCAGCTGGTGCAGGCCCTGGCCGCGCAGCTGGACGAGCCCTGGGCGCCGCTCAACCCCTTCCGCCTCGACCAGCGCCTGATCCGTGCCTTTCCCCGGCGCCTGGCGCTGCGCTATGCGGTGCTGCCGGTGGCGGAGGAGGGCGAGACCCTGGTGCTGGCCAGCGAACGCCTGCTCAGCCAGGTCTCGGTCGGCGCCATCAGTCGCCAGCTCGGTCGTCCGGTGCGCTGGCAGCTGGCGCCGCAGGGGCGGGTGACCCTGGGCCTGCGCCACTGGTATGGCGGCCGCCACAGCAGCGAGGAGAGCCGCGCCATGCTTGCCGCACTGCAGCGCCATGCCGACGACGAGGCCCTGCTGGAGCAGGTGTGCAAGCACCAGGTGCTGTTCGGCGACCTGCTGCAGGTGCGCGGTCTGCTGCCGCCGTCGCTGTTCAACCAGGCGCTGATCGACTTCGACCCGGAGCGGCACTCCCTCGGCCAGCACCTGCTGCAGCGCGGGGTGATCGGCGAGGAGGTGCTGCGGCAGGCGCTGCGTGAACAGGCCGAGGAACAGCGCGAGTCCTATCGGCTGGTGGAGGCGCTGGTATGAAGCGCCTGCTCGGTGTGTCCCTGCTCGCCGGTCTGGTCGCCACTGCGGCGATGGCCGCCGAGCCCTTGACCGGCTTCCAGCAGTTTCGCAGCTACCCCTTCCTCGACCGCGCCTACCGCGAGGCCGGCCGCGACAACTGGGCGGAGGTGGAGCGGCTGATGCGCCATCTGCTCGAGCGCGTGCCGCGCAACGACGAGGCGCGCAGCCTGCTAGTCGAGGCGCTGGCCAAGCAGCGCCGCTACCGCGAGGCCGAGGCGCTGGCCACGCAGCTGAGCGACGGTCACGATGCCCTGCTGGAGCTGCGCCTGACCTGGATCGAGCAGGACCCGCCGGGCACCTCGCTGGTCGAAGCCTGGCTGGCGCAGAGCGAGGGCGACGACCATGTGCGCCTGTGGCAGGCCTACAGCCTCAGCCTGGCCAGGTTCGGCGGCGCCAAGCGTGCACTGGACTGGCTCAACGAGATTCCGCCCAAGGGCGACGACCAGGTGCTGCGCATGGCCCGCGCCAACTGGGCCGAGCGCCTGCGCGACTGGTCCGCCACCGAGCAGCAGCTGGCCGCGCTGGAGGCCGAGGGCCGGCTGAGCGAGGACGACTGGCGGCGACTGGCCAATGCCCGC
>NZ_AVOF01000081.1:0-9752 GCF_000465935.2 Pseudomonas sp. EGD-AK9 | reverse complement strand
CATGCAGCCAGGCGGCGAGGGCGTCGAGCGGCTCGGGCTGGTGCTCGAACAGCGCGGCGAAGGCCTGTTCGGCGCGCTGGCCGACCCGCTCGATGGCGGCCACCGCCAGTTCGCTCTTGCCGCCGGGAAAGTGGTGGTAGAGGCTGCCCTTGGGCGCGCCGGCGTCGGCCAGCAGTTCGCTCAGGCCGACGCCGTGCAGGCCCTTGCGCTGCAGGGCGTCGATCATGGCGTCGATCAGCTTGTCGCGGGTGGTCTTGTTCATGGGAGAGATTATGTAGACCGGTCGGTCTAGGCGGGCAAGCGGCATTCCGGTCGCGTCTGGCGGCAAATGCGCCAGGCTAGCGAGTCATCTTCTTCACGAACACCACCACGAACAGGGCCATGGTGAAGCTGCCGACGAAGGCTTCGACGGCGGCGATCAGCCGCGCCAGGCCGCCGGGCGTGATGTCGCCGTAGCCCAGGGTGGTGAAGGTGACCACGCTGTAGTAGAGACAGGCGAGCAGGTCCTGCAGGTTGCCCAGCAGGCTGCGGTCGAGGCTCAGGCCCAGTGTCTGGCCGCCCTGGTTGACCCCGGTGAGGAAGTACAGCAGGCCGCAGACGCCGATCAGGCCGAGGGAGAACAGCACCACGTTGAGCGGTTTCTCGCCGTAGCCGCAGAACAGGTCGACCAGCCAGGACAGCAGGCGCCGCGCCGAGAGCCGTGGCATCTGCAGGCGCCGCATGAGCATCTCGCGGTGGAAGAAGTAGCCGGCCTGCTCGAACAGCCCGGCCTGTTCCAGGTGCAGGCGCAGGTTGCGATAGGTTTCCTCGGCCTCCTGAAACTGCTGCTGCGCCGCGCTGGCGTCGCCGCGGCGCAGCAGCTCGCGCGCCACCCGCTCCTGCAGCAGTTGGCGATCCCACACCACGTTGTCCAGTCGCGCGCCTTCCAGGCGCACGCCCAGCAGGTTGCAGTCGCGCAGGTCGACGCAGTGCAGGTTGGCCTGGCGCAGGTCGGCCTTCATCAGCGAGCTGCCGCGCAGGTCGAGGGCGAACAGATGGGCGTGCTGCAGGTCGGCGCGGTACAGGTCGGCATCGCGCAGGACGAAGCCGGCGCGGCTGCCGTGGTTGACCAGATCGATGCCGGCCAGCTCGGCCTTCTTCAGCTGGAAGCCGAGCATCGGCTGGCCGCTGCGCGCGCGCTGCTCGAGGGCGGCGCGCAGTGCGGCGTGCTGCTTGTCCGTTTCGGCGTCCTGCCAGAAGCCCTCGTCGGGCTGGATGGTTGCCATGGCCGAGCCTCGTGGCGCTTTCCTCAAGCCTAGCCCGTGCCGCCCGCCCCGGTGTCAGGCGTGCTGCGCCACCCAGGCGGCATAGGCGTCGATGAACTTCTGCAGGAAGGGCCTGATGCCGTCGCCGAGCATGCCGGCCTCCTCGAAGAAGCTGCCGGCGCCGCCGAGGTAGGCCTCCGGCTGCTGCATCATGTAGACGTCGAGAAACACCATGCACTGGCGCAGCGCATGGTTGGCGCCGAAGCCGCCGATGGCCCCCGGCGAGGCGCTCAGCACGGCGCCGGGCTTGCCGCTGAAGGCGCTCTGGCCGTAGGGCCGCGAGCCGACGTCGATGGCGTTCTTCAGCGCCCCGGGCATCGAGCGGTTGTACTCCGGGGTGACGAACAGCAGCGCGTCGGCGCCCTTGAGCTTGGCGCGAAAGGCGACGTAGGCCTCGGGCGGGCTGCCCTGGTCGATGTCCTCGTTGTACAGCGGCAGGTCGCCGATCTCGACTATCTCCAGCTTCAGCGAGGGCGGTGCCAGCTGAGCCAGGGCCAGCGCCAGCTTGCGGTTGATCGAGGCCTTGCGCAGGCTGCCGACCAGCACGGCGACGTGGTAGGTCTTGCTCATGGGAACTCCTTGCGGCGAGAACGAATGGGAGTGAGCAACTATAGACCGCCGTTTATCGCCTGCCGGACGCTCCAGCTTGAGCCTCGCCGTCGATCGGGGTCATAAAGGCGTCATGTTGCGAGCACAGTCTGATGCGCAGCATTCCGTTTCGAGCCGTTCGGCTCATCCCCTGCCCAACGATCCATCAGCCATGTTCGGCCAGCGCCGACGAGGACAACGTTATGGGCATCCATATCCCCCTGGGCTTCGATCCACAGTTGCAACTGGAAGCGGAAATCCCCGACGAACGCGACCTGCATGCCGAGATCGTGGCGATCCTCGCTGCGCTGGAAGCCCTGGCCGCCGAGCTGAGGACGGCCGGGGAGCCTGGCGCGCAGCGCCCCTAGTCCGTTCCGAAGGCCGCCAGCAGATCCTCGGCGAAGGCCAGCTGCGCTTCGCCGGGGCTATGGCCGCGGTGGCTGGCGAGGCGGAACTGCACGGTGAAATCCCAGCTGTCCGGCAGGCAGCGCAGCTTGCCGCGCGCCACCCAGGGCGCGGCGATGTGCTCGGGCAGGTAACCCAGGTGGGCGCCGGAGAGGACGAAGGCCAGGCTGCCCTCGACCTGTTCGCAGCGCGCGCTGCTGACGCTGGACTGCCAGGGCTCGCCGGCGGCGCCGAAGCGGTAGGGGTGCAGCACCCGGTCGCCGTCTTCCAGGTCGCTGGCCGCGACCGTCTCGCGCCCGAACAGCGGGTGCTGGCGCCCGCAGTACAGGCGCTGGCGCTCGGCGAACAGCGGCCGGTAGTCCAGCGCCGTCTGGCTGCCGGAGAAATAGCCGATGGCCAGTTGCAGCTGGTCCTGCAGCAGGCGCCGTTCCAGCTCGGCGGGCATGGCGCTGAGCAGCTCGATCTGCACCGCCTGGTTGCGCCGGCGGAAACGCCCGATGGCATCGCCGAGGCGTTCCAGCACCTGGTCGGAGAGCGCCTCGGAGAGGCCGATGCGCAGCTCGCCGAGCAGCTTGTCGGCCATGCCCTGGGCCTCGCCCTTGAAGGTCTCGATGGCGCCGAACAGCTTGCGCGTGGCGGCCAGCACCTGCTCGCCCTTGGCGGTCAGGCGAAAGCCGGCCTTGCCCCGTTCGCACAGGCGAAAGCCCAGGCGCGTCTCCAGCTTGGCCATCTGCGTGCTGATGGTCGACTGGCCGATGCCCAGCTCGCCCTGCGCCGCGCTGAAGCCGCCGCTCTCCACCACGGTGACGAACAGGCGCAGCAGCTGCAGGTCGAGGTCGCGCAATTGGCTGAGCATGGCGGCTCCATACATTGATGGCTGTCGATGCCAGAGTAGATCACTTCGTATTTATTCGAAGCAACGCCGGGCGCAGGATGACCCCCAGCCCATCACCACCACGAGGCCATACCCGATGCGCCAGGTCATCCTCCCCCTGCTGCTGTGCAGCGCCTTCGCCGTGCAGGCCGAAGACAAGGCCCTGAATCTCTACAGCTGGTCGGCCTATATCCCCGAGCAGGCGCTGCAGCGCTTCAAGGACGAGACCGGCATCCGGGTCAAGTACGACATCTTCGACAGCGCCGAGGCCCTGGACAGCAAGCTGCTCACCGGCGGCAGCGGCTACGACGTCGTCTTTCCCGCCTCCAGCGGCCTGGCCCGGGCGATCCAGGCCGGCGCCGTGCAGCCGGTCGAGCGCCGCCGGCTGAGCAACCTGGGCAACCTGGACGGCGAGCTGCTGGCCAAGCTGGCCGTGGCCGACCCCGGCAACCGCTACGGCGTGCCCTACACCTGGGGCACGGTCGGCCTGGGTTACAACAAGGAGGCCGTGGCGCAGCGCCTGCCGGGCGTGCCGAGCAACAGCCTGGACCTGCTGTTCAAGCCCGAATACGCCAGCCGGCTCAAGGACTGCGGCATCGCCGTGATCGACTCGCCCCAGGAGGTGATCAGCATCGCCCTGCACTACCTGGGCAAGGACCCCTACAGCAGCGACAAGGCCGACCTGGCGGCGGTGCAGCAACTGCTCGCCGGCCTGCAGCCCAGCCTGCGCTACGTCGGCAGCGGCCGGCATATCGACGACCTGGCCAAGGGCGAGATCTGCCTGGCGCTGACCTACAACGGCGACGCCTTTATGGCCGCCGACAATGCCCGCGAGGCCGGCCAGCCGTTCAGCGTGGAGTACCGCGTGCCGGTCGAAGGCACGCTGATCTGGTTCGACACCATGGCCATCCCCGCCGACGCGCCGCATCCCCAGGCCGCCCACGCCTTTATCGACCATATGCTGCGTCCCGAAGCCATCGCCGAGCTGACCAACAGCGTGTTCTTCGCCAACGCCAACCAGGCCGCCACCGCGCTGGTGGACGAGGCCATCGCCGGCGATCCGGATATCTACCCGCCGGCCGAAGTCCGCGCGCGCCTGTTCAGCGAGCAGCTGATGCCGCTGCGCCAGCAGCGCGAGCGCACCCGTATCTGGACCACCTTTCGCAGTCAGTATTGAGGACAAGGCAATGGAAGCATTCCAAGGCAACGACCTGGCGATCACCCGCGACAGCCTCTACGGCACCTACTCGGAGCCGACCTACGCCGGCGTCACCAGCTTTATGCGCCGGCGCTACTCGCGCGACCTGGAGGGTGTCGATCTGGTGGTCAGCGGCGTGCCCTTCGACACCGCCACTACCAACAGGCCCGGCAGCCGCTTCGGCCCGCGGGCGATCCGCGCCGCCTCGGTGACCAGCGCCTGGGAACGCCACTACCCCTGGGAATTCGACCCCTTCGACCAGCTGGCGGTGATCGACTATGGCGATTGCAACTTCGATCACGCCCTGCCGCACAGGATTCCGGCGGCCATCGAGGCGCATGCCGAGCGGATCGTTGCCGCCGGTTGCGGCCTGCTGACCCTGGGCGGCGACCATTTCATCAGCTACCCGCTGCTCAAGGCCCATGCCAAGCGGCATGGCGCGCTGTCGCTGGTGCACTTCGATGCCCACAGCGACACCTGGCCGGATAGCGATGCCAGCGAACAGGGCGTCAGCCACGGCACCATGTTCTACCACGCCGCCCGCCAGGGCCTGGTGGACCCGGCGCGCTCGGTGCAGATCGGCCTGCGCACCACCAACGACGACACCCTGGGCTTCCAGGTGCTGGACGCGCCCGAGGTGCATCGCCGCGGCCCGCAGCAGATCGCCGAGCTGATCCGCGCCCGGGTCGGCGATAACCCGGTGTACCTGACCTTCGATATCGACTGCCTCGACCCGGCCTTCGCCCCCGGCACCGGCACCCCGGTGTGCGGCGGCCTGAGTACCCACCAGGCGCTGGAGATCCTGCGTGGCCTGCGCGGCATCCACCTGGTGGGCATGGACGTGGTGGAGGTCTCGCCGCCCTACGATCACGCCGAGATCACCGCCCTGGCCGGCGCCACGGTGGCCATGGAGATGGTCTGCCTGTATGCCGCGCGGCATAAGCTGGGGGAAAGGACGTAGTTGGCCGTAGGTTGAGGAGCAGCGCGACGAAGCCCAACGAGTCCCGTCTGCTGCCGTTGGGCTTCGCTGCGCTCAGCGCCAACCTACTTCGTCCAGCCGTTCGCCCAGGCCGATGGGCTCTGGGCGAAACAGCCGCGCGTCCATCGGCTTCGGCTCGCGCACGATGGGCGCGAAGTCCATGCGGGCGAGGATGTCGCGCTGGAGATCCACCCCCGGCGCCACCTCGATCAGCTCCAGGCCGTCCAGGCTCAGGCGGAATACGCAGCGCTCGGTGACGTAGAGCACCGGCTGGCCGCGCTCGGCGGCCAGGCGCCCGGCGAAGGTGCGGTGTTCCACCTCGGCAACGAACTTGCGCAGCGCGCCGTCCTGGACGATGCGCAACTGGCCGTCTTCGATGCGGATGTCCTGGGCGCCGGCGCTGAAGGTGCCGACGAACACCACCTGCTTGGCGTTCTGGCTGATATTGATAAAGCCGCCGGCGCCGGCCAGGCGCGAGCCGAACTTGGACACATTGAGGTTGCCCGCCGCATCGGCCTGGGCCAGGCCGAGGAAGGCGATGTCCAGGCCGCCGCCGTCGTAGAAGTCGAACTGGTAGGGCTGATCGAGCAGCGCGCTGTGGTTGCTCGCCGCGCCGAAGTCCAGTCCCGAGGCCGGCACGCCGCCGATCACCCCGGGCTCGGCGGTCAGGGTCAGGCGCTCGATCACCCCTTCCTCGGCGGCCACCGCGGCGACGCCCTCGGGCATGCCGATGCCAAGGTTGACCACCGCACCGCCCTTGAGCTCCAGCGCGGCGCGGCGGGCGATCAGCTTGCGCACGTCCAGCGGCAGCGGCGCCAGGCTGTCCACCGGCACCCGCGTCTCGGCAGCGAAGGCGGGGTTGTAGGCGGTGGCGAAGGTCTGCTGGTGGTTGGCCGGTTCGGCCTGCACCACGCAGTCCACGAGGATGCCGGGGATCTTCACCTCGCGCGCATTCAGCGAGCCGCGCTCGACCAGGCGTTCGACCTGGGCGATCACCAGGCCACCGGAATTGCGCGCGGCCATGGCGATGGCCAGGCTCTCGATGGTCAGCGCCTCGCGTTCGAAACTGAGGTTGCCGTCGGGGTCGCTGCTGGTGGCGCGCACCACTGCCACGTCGATGGGGAAGGTCGAGTAGAACAGGTAGTCCTGCCCGTCGATGGGCATCAGCCGCACCAGCTCGGCGGTGGTGCGCGCATTGAGCTTGCCGCCGCCGTGGCGCGGGTCGACGTAGGTGCCCAGGCCGACCCGCGACAGCTGCCCCGGCTTGCCGGCGGCGATGTCGCGAAACAGCTGGGAGATCACCCCCTGCGGCAGGTTGTAGGCCTCGATGCGGTTGTCCACCGCCAGCTTCTGCAGCCCCGGCACCAGGCCCCAGTGACCGCCGATCACCCGCCGCACCAGGCCTTCATGGGCCAGGTGATTGAGGCCGCGGCCCTTGCCGTCGCCCTGGCCGGCGGCGTACACCAGGGTCAGGTCGCGCGGCGCCCGTTCGGCGAGAAAACGCCGCTCCAGGGCAATGGCGATCTCCTCGGCGAAGCCGATGCCGACGAAGCCGCCGGTGGCCAGGTTGGCGTTGTCCGGGATGCGCGCCACGGCTTCGGCGGCGGTCATGATCTTGCTCATTGCGGGTACTCGTGGAGAACGGGGGCTGCAGGAGCGGCCGGGAGCTGCTCCTGCAGGGCCTGGTCAGAAACTGCCAAACAGCGTGCCCAGGGTGATGACGACAACCAGCGCCACCAGCGGGAAGGCCACGGTGTTGACGAAGATGAACTTGTACGACTCGCGGTGGGTGAGCTTGCAGATCGCCAGCAGCGAGATCACCGCGCCGTTGTGCGGCAATGTGTCCATGCAGCCCGAGGCCATGGCGGCGACGCGGTGCAGCAGCTCGGGGCTGATGCCGGCGGCGTTGGCCATGGTCAGGTACTGCTCGCCCAGGGTCTTCAGCGCAATCGACATGCCGCCGGAGGCCGAGCCGGTGATGCCGGCGAGGATGTTCACCGCCACCGCCTCGGAGATCAGCGGGTTGCTCGATACGCCCAGCACCAGGTCGCGGATGATGACGAAGCCGGCCAGGGAGGCGATCACCGTGCCGTAGCCCACCTCGGCGGCGGTGTTGAGGATCGGCAGCATGGAGCCGAAGGCGCCGTCGTTGACGCTCTGCTTCAGGTCCATCCAGCGCCGCCAGTGCAGGGCGATCAGCAGCAGGATGGCGGCGCCGAGGGCGACGATGATCGACCAGATGCCGATCAGCGACTTGGCATCCTGCAGGCCGCCGAATTCCGGCTTGGCCAGGTAGCTGGTGTCGAGGCTAGGCAGAATCTGCTTGGCCATCAGGAAGTTCAGCGCGATCACCACGAAGATCGGCAGCAGCGCCAGCCAGAAGCCGGGAATGTCGCGCTTGTCCTCGGCAACCGGGTCGTCGCGGTGTTCGCCGTAGCCTTCGCCGGCGGCCATCAGCTTGCGCGACTGGGCGGTGAGCCACCAGGTGCCGAGGCCGAACATGATCAGCCCGGCGATGACGCCCAGGCCCGGCGCGGCGAAGGCGTCGGTGCCGAAGAAGGGGTTGGGGATGGCGTTCTGGATCGCCGGGGTGCCGGGCAGCGCGGTCATGGTGAAGGTGAACGAGCCGAGGGCGATGGCACCGGGGATCAGGCGCTTGGGAATGCCCGCCTCGCGAAACAGCGCGGCGCCGATCGGGTACACGGCGAAGGCCACCACGAACAGCGACACGCCGCCGTAGGTGAGGATGCCGCAGGCCAGCACTATGGCCAGGATCGCGCGCTCGCTGCCCACTTTCGCGACTATGCCGTGGGCGATGGCGCGGGCCGAGCCCGAGTCGTCCATCAGCTTGCCGAACAGCGCGCCGAGCAGGAACAGCGGGAAGAACTGGATCACGTAGCCGCCCATGGCCTTCATGAACACCTGGGTGTAGGTGGGCAGCAGCAGGCCGATGTCGCCGGCGAACAGCAACGCCAGCAGGGCCAGCAGCGGAGCGAGGATCAGCACGTTGATGCCGCGGTAGGCGAGGTACATCAGCAGCGCGAGGGAAATCAGAATACCTAGGGTACCCATGGGTGGTTCCTTTTGTTGTTGTTCTAGCGGCTCTGGGCCGTTTATCGAGAAGACGCGCATGCGGCAGCGCGCCCTTGCCGGATATAGAGCCAGAGTCGTGCCAGAGGGCGTTACGACTTTGGTCGATAGGGCGGGAAGGCCTATGGCCAGGGGTTTTCAGGCTTTCAGACCGAGCGCGGGAAGGCAGGAGAGGTACGAGATGGCCTCCAGCTTTCTGGATTTAGTCCAGATTCATGGAATTGAAAGGTCGAAGGTTGTCCAGATATCTGGATTTCTGGGGCGTGTTGTAGGGGGGTAATCGCTGTTCCTTTCCACCGTTGCGTTCAGCGGGGTAGCCCATGGTGGATCGATAAGGCGTGATCCACCCTACGCCCGAGTCGTAGCCCGGATGCAATCCGGGGCTTTGGGGGCGTCGATTCCCGGATTTCATCCGGGCGACCTAACTGCGGCCCACAACACCTTCTGTAGGCGCGGCTTTAGCCGCGAAGCTTGGCGCAACGGCTTTCGCGGCTGAAGCGAAATGCCGCCCAGCCGCTTCCACAAATGAGCAGAATTAGCCCCGGCGCCCCAACCCATGCTGCGCCAGCTTGGCGTAGAAACCGGCGCGGGAAATGCCCAGGCGTTCGGCGGCCTGCTGGCGGTTGCCGCCGGTGGCGTCCAGCGCCGCTTGCAGGGCCTGGCGTTCGGCCTGCGCCAGCTGCTCGGCCAGCGTCCGCGCGCCGGCCGTCACCACCGGGGCGACGGGAATCTGAGCACTCGGCGCTACCGGATCGACCAGCAGAGCGCGCAAGGCCGCGCCATCCAGTCGCCCGTCGACCGCCAGCTGCGCCCGTTCCAGCAGGTTGCGCAGCTCGCGCACGTTGCCGCGCCAGGGCTGGGCGCAGAGCAGGGCCAGGGCGTCGTCGCTCAGCTCCAGCGGCGCCAGGCCGGAGCGGTTGGCCAGGTCGTCGAGCAGGTGTTCGATCAGTGCGGGAATGTCGCCGGCGCGCTCGCGCAGCGGCGGCACGCGCAGGGCCAGCACGTTGAGGCGGTAGTAGAGGTCGTCGCGAAACTGCCCGGCGGCCACCTTGGCCTCCAGGTCGATATGGGTGGCGGCGATCACCCGCACGTTGAGCGGCTTGACCTGGTTGGAGCCGAGCGGCTCCACCTCCTGCTCCTGCAGCACGCGCAGCAGCTTGGCCTGCAAGGGCAGCGGCAGGTCGCCGATCTCGTCGAGAAACAGCGTGCCGCCGTTGGCCACCTCGAACTTGCCGATGCGCGCCTTGCGCTCGGCGCCGGTGAAGGCGCCGGGCGCGGTGCCGAACAGCTCGGCCTCGACCAGGGTTTCCGGAA
>NZ_AVOF01000080.1:0-9924 GCF_000465935.2 Pseudomonas sp. EGD-AK9 | reverse complement strand
GTCTTCGCCGCTGGCGACCGCACCGAGAAGCGCGTGCCGATGACCCGCCTGCGCGCCAAGATCGCCGAGCGTCTGGTCGAGGCGCAGTCCTCCATGGCCATGCTGACCACCTTCAACGAAGTCGACATGACCGAAGTCATGGCACTGCGCGCGAAGTACAAGGAGCTGTTCGAGAAGACCCACAACGGCGTGCGCCTGGGCTTCATGTCGTTCTTCGTCAAGGCCGCTGTCGAGGCCCTCAAGCGCCTGCCGGCGGTCAATGCCTCGATCGACGGCAACGACATCGTCTACCACGGCTACCAGGATATCGGCGTCGCCGTATCCAGCGACCGCGGCCTGGTGGTGCCGGTGCTGCGCAACGCCGAGCTGATGAGCCTGGCCGAGATCGAGAGCGGCATCGCCACCTTCGGCAAGAAGGCCAAAGACGGCAAGCTGTCGATCGAGGAGATGACCGGCGGTACCTTCACCATCACCAATGGCGGTACCTTTGGCTCGATGATGTCGACCCCGATCGTCAACCCGCCGCAAGCGGCCATCCTGGGGATGCACAACATCATCCAGCGTCCGATGGCGATCAACGGTCAGGTGGTGATCCGCCCGATGATGTACCTGGCGCTGTCTTACGACCACCGCCTGATCGATGGTAAGGAAGCCGTGACCTTCCTGGTGACCATCAAGAACTTGCTGGAAGACCCGGCGCGTCTGCTGCTGGATATCTAAAAGCCAGTCTCTCCCACGGCGGCCCTGTTCACAGGGCCGTCCGGTTTATTCGAGAAGGAATACGTTATGACCCAGAAATTCGACGTGGTAGTCATCGGTGCCGGCCCTGGTGGCTACGTAGCGGCCATCAAAGCAGCGCAGCTCGGTCTGAAGACCGCCTGCATCGAGAAGTACCAGGACAAGGAGGGTAAGGTCGCCCTCGGCGGTACTTGCCTGAACGTCGGCTGCATCCCGTCCAAGGCGCTGCTGGACAGCTCCTGGAAATACCACGAAGCCAAAGACGGCTTCGCCGTGCACGGCATCGAAGCCAAGGGCGTGACCATCGACGTGCCGGCCATGGTGGCGCGCAAGAACAGCATCATCAAGAACCTCACCGGTGGCGTCGCCGGCCTGTTCAAGGCCAACGGCGTGACCCTGCTCGAAGGCCACGGCAAGCTGCTGGCGAACAAGCAGGTCGAAGTCACCGACAAGGACGGCAAGACCCAGGTCATCGAAGCCGGCAACGTGATTCTGGCTTCCGGCTCGCGTCCGGTGGACATCCCGCCGGCCCCGGTCGATCAGGACGTGATCGTCGACTCCACCGGCGCCCTGGAATTCCAGAGCGTACCGAAGAAGCTGGGCGTGATCGGCGCCGGCGTGATCGGCCTGGAGCTGGGTTCGGTGTGGTCGCGCCTGGGCGCGGAAGTCACCGTGATCGAGGCGCTGGACAAGTTCCTCCCGGCTGCCGACGAGCAGATCGCCAAGGAAGCCCTGAAGACCCTGACCAAGCAGGGCCTGCAGATTCGCCTGGGCGCCCGCGTGACCGGTTCGGAAGTGAAGAAGAAGCAGGTCACCGTGAGCTTCACCGACGCCGAAGGCGAGCAGAAGCTGACCTTCGACAAGCTGATCGTGGCCGTGGGCCGCCGCCCGGTGACCACCGATCTGCTGGCCGCCGACAGCGGCGTGACCCTGGACGAGCGTGGCTTCATCTATGTCGACGACCAGTGCGCCACCAGCGTGCCGGGCGTCTACGCCATCGGTGACGTGGTGCGTGGCGCGATGCTGGCGCACAAGGCGTCGGAAGAGGGCGTGATGGTTGCCGAGCGCATCGCCGGCCACAAGGCGCAGATGAACTACGACCTGATCCCGTCGGTGATCTACACCCACCCGGAAATCGCATGGGTCGGCAAGACCGAGCAGCAGCTGAAGGCCGAAGGCGTTGCCGTCAACGTCGGCACCTTCCCGTTCGCTGCCAGCGGTCGTGCCATGGCTGCCAACGATACCGGTGGTCTGGTCAAGGTCATCGCCGATGCCAAGACCGACCGCGTGCTGGGCGTTCACGTGATCGGCCCGAGCGCGGCCGAGCTGGTGCAGCAGGGCGCGATCGGCATGGAATTCGGCACCAGCGCCGAAGACCTGGGCATGATGGTGTTCTCGCACCCGACGCTGTCCGAGGCGCTGCACGAAGCAGCCCTGGCGGTGAATGGCGGCGCCATTCACATCGCCAACCGCAAGAAGCGCTAAGCGGCAGAGGTGGCCGGCCCGTCCGGCCACGCAAGTTGTTGTAAGCCGCCGTGGTAGGCGAGGCGTCGCGTAATCGCCTCATCGCCACGGCGGTGTTTGCAAGCAGAACCACGGCGGGTGGCCCGCGTCGAGTGCTCGACACGCGCCGCGGAAAGCCCGGCGGACTGCTCAGGCAGTCACAGGTGGCGCGGTATCACAAGTACAGCGCCGAATGCGCAATACCTAAACGAAGACGGTAGACAAGCATGAATCTCCACGAGTATCAGGGTAAGCAGCTGTTCGCTGAATACGGCCTGCCCGTATCCAAGGGCTTCGCGGTAGACACCCCGGAAGAAGCCGCAGCAGCCTGCGAAAAAATCGGTGGCACCGAGTGGGTCGTCAAGGCTCAGGTCCACGCTGGCGGCCGCGGTAAAGCGGGCGGCGTCAAACTGGTGAAGAGCAAGGAAGACGCCAAGGCCTTCGCCGCCAACTGGCTGGGTAAGCGTCTGGTGACCTACCAGACCGACGCCAACGGTCAGCCGGTCAGCAAAATCCTGGTCGAATCCTGCACCGACATCGCCAAGGAACTGTACCTGGGCGCGGTAGTCGATCGTTCCAGCCGTCGCATCGTGTTCATGGCGTCCATCGAAGGTGGCGTGGACATCGAGAAAGTGGCCCACGAAACCCCTGAGAAGATCCTCAAGGCCACCATCGATCCGCTGGTCGGCGCGCAGCCGTACCAGGGCCGCGAGCTGGCGTTCCAGCTGGGCCTGGAAGGCGATCAGATCAAGCAGTTCACCCACATCTTCGTTGGCCTGGCCAAGCTGTTCCAGGACTACGACCTGGCCCTGCTGGAAGTCAACCCGCTGGTGATCAAGGCCGACGGCAACCTGCACTGCCTGGACGCCAAGATCAACATCGACTCCAACGCCATGTACCGTCAGCCCAAGCTGCGCGCCATGCACGACCCGTCCCAGGACGATCCGCGTGAAGCCCATGCGCAGAAGTGGGAACTGAACTACGTCGCGCTGGAAGGCAACATCGGCTGCATGGTCAACGGCGCTGGCCTGGCCATGGGCACCATGGACATCGTCAACCTGCACGGCGGCAAGCCGGCCAACTTCCTCGACGTAGGCGGTGGCGCGACCAAGGAACGCGTGACCGAAGCGTTCAAGATCATCCTCTCCGACAGCAACGTGAAGGCCGTTCTGGTCAACATCTTCGGCGGCATCGTGCGCTGCGACATGATTGCCGAAGGCATCATCGGCGCGGTCAAAGAAGTCGGCGTGAAGATTCCGGTGGTCGTCCGTCTGGAAGGCAACAACGCCGACCTGGGCGCCAAGGTCCTGGCCGACAGCGGTCTGAACATCATCGCGGCAACCAGCCTGACCGACGCTGCCCAGCAGGTCGTCAAGGCCGCGGAGGGTAAGTAATGAGCATCCTGATCAACAAAGACACCAAGGTCATCTGCCAGGGCTTCACCGGCTCGCAGGGCACCTTCCACTCCGAACAGGCCATCGCCTACGGCACCAAGATGGTCGGCGGCGTGACCCCGGGCAAGGGTGGCAGCACTCACCTGGGCCTGCCGGTGTTCAACACCGTCAAGGAAGCCGTGGAAGCCACCGGCGCCGAAGCGTCGGTGATCTACGTGCCGGCGCCGTTCTGCAAGGACTCGATCCTGGAAGCGGCCAACGGCGGCATCAAGCTGATCGTCTGCATCACCGAAGGCATCCCGACCATCGACATGCTGGAAGCCAAGGTCAAGTGCGACGAGCTGGGCGTACGCCTGATCGGCCCGAACTGCCCGGGCGTGATCACTCCCGGCGAGTGCAAGATCGGCATCATGCCGGGTCACATCCACCTGCCAGGCAAAGTCGGCATCGTGTCCCGTTCGGGCACCCTGACCTATGAAGCCGTGAAGCAGACCACCGACGCCGGCTTCGGCCAGTCCACCTGCGTGGGCATCGGCGGCGACCCCATCCCGGGCTCCAACTTCATCGATATCCTCAAGCTGTTCCAGGACGATCCGAAGACCGAAGCGATCGTCATGATCGGTGAGATCGGCGGTTCGGCCGAGGAAGAAGCGGCGGCCTTCATCAAGGCCAACGTCACCAAGCCGGTGGTTTCCTACATCGCTGGTGTGACCGCTCCGCCCGGCAAGCGCATGGGCCACGCTGGCGCCATCATCTCCGGCGGCAAGGGCACTGCAGACGAGAAATTCGCTGCGCTGCAGGACGCCGGTGTGAAGACCGTGCGTTCCCTGGCCGACATCGGCAAGGCCCTGGCCGAGCTGACCGGTTGGGAAGTCAAGAAGGCCTAAGCCTTCGTTGACTCTGCGCAAAAAGGCCACCTTCGGGTGGCCTTTTTGTTTGCGTCTGTTCCTGCTGCCTGTCGATGCTGCGAAGGTTCGGGTAGTGGCGGATTCATCCGCGAAGCTCGCAGCGAAATCGCGAATACAGCGGAACGCCAGGAAGGCCGGCGGGGCAGGGCAGTCGTCGCTGGAGCCGTGCAACTGTCGGGCATGCGACAGCGAGTTACGCCAGTTCGACAGCTCGTCCGGCAACTGTGCTGCTATCGCGCAAATTTCGTTAGTATCGCAACTATCCGGTGTCCGCGGCGCCACAAGCGCCTGGCGATGCCTGCAGTGGTTCGAGCCAAACGCTCGGGCGACGTTTCCCCGATCCCTGAAGGAAACCCCCGCAACTCTTCGATTTCCTGCTTGTGGTATTCCCCTTTATGACTCGTTTGCAAGGCTCGGACCTCCTGGCCCTCGGCTTCATGACATTCGCGCTGTTTCTCGGCGCCGGCAACATCATCTTTCCGCCCAGCGCCGGTCTGGCGGCGGGCGAGAACCTTCTGCCAGCGGCGCTGGGCTTTCTGCTCACCGGCGTCGGCCTGCCGCTGCTCACCGTGGTCGCCCTGGCCCGCGTCGGCGGCGGCATGGAGCGCCTGACCGCGCCCATCGGCAAGCTCGCCGGCGCCGTTCTGGCGGTGGCGGTGTACCTGGCCATCGGCCCGCTGTTCGCCACTCCGCGCACCGCCGTGGTGTCCTTCGAGATGGGCGTGGCGCCCTTCACCGGCAACGAGGGCCTGCCGCTGCTGCTCTATACCCTGGCCTATTTCGCCGCCGTGCTGTTCCTCTCGCTCAACCCCGGGCAACTGGTCGACCGCATCGGCAAGTACATCACCCCGGTGCTGCTGGCGGCATTGCTGGTGCTGGGCGGCGCGGCGCTGTTCGCGCCGGCCGGCGAGATCGGCACGGTGGCCGACAGCTACCGCGAGGCGCCGCTGGTGCAGGGCTTCCTGCAGGGCTACCTGACCATGGACACCCTCGGCGCGCTGGTGTTCGGCATCGTCATCGCCAGCGCCATCCGCGACCGCGGCGTCAGCGACGCCGGCCTGATCACCCGTTACTCGGTGATCGCCGGGGTGATCGCCGCCATCGGCCTGTCGCTGGTCTATCTGGCGCTGTTCTACCTCGGTGCCACCAGCCAGGGCATTGCCGGCGATGCGCAGAACGGCGTGCAGGTGCTGACCTCCTACGTGCAGCACACCTTCGGCACCCCCGGCAGCCTGCTGCTGGCGGTGGTCATCACCCTGGCCTGCCTGACCACTGCGGTGGGCCTGTTGACCGCCTGCGGCGAGTTCTTCAGCAACCTGCTGCCGGTGTCCTACCGCAGCGTGGTGATCGTCTTCGGTCTGTTCAGCCTGGGCGTGGCCAACCAGGGCCTGACCCAGCTGATCAGCGTCTCGGTGCCGGTGCTGGTGGGCCTCTATCCGCTGGCCATCGTGCTGGTGGCGCTGAGCCTGGCCAATCGCCTGTGGGTCTCGCAGTCGCTGGTGTTCGTGCCGGTGATGGCGGTGACCCTGGTGTTCGGCCTGGCCGACGGCATCGCCGCGGCGGGCTGGGGCGAGCAGGTACCGGCCTGGTTCGGCCAACTGCCGCTGGCCGATCAGAGCCTGGGCTGGCTGCTGCCGGTGCTGGTGACCCTGGTGCTGGCCGCGGCGCTCGACCGGCTGCTGGCCCTGCGCCAGCCGGCTGCGGCCTGAGTCGTCAGCGCCATCAGAGGCCGCCCATGAGGCGGCCTTTTTCTTGGGCAACCGCCGGGGTGCCCTGGCTATAATCGCCGCCAGTCCTACAAGGAGTTGGCATGCCCATCAGCGATTATTACTTGCCCCATCTACTGGCTGCGCTCTGGTTCGTCGTCTGCTGGGCCGGCTACACCCGCTATGCGTTGTGGAAGGGCCGCGCCACGCCCTGTCTGGCCAGTGTGTTGCATCTGTACCGGGAAGACTGGATGCGCCGCATGCTGCTGCGCGACAACCGCATCGCCGACGCCAACGTGATCGGCAACCTGGAGCGCAACGCCTCCTTCTTCGCCTCCAGCACCCTGATCATCCTCGCCGGCATCCTCACCGTGCTCGGCGCCTCCGACCGCGCGCTGTCGCTGCTGGCCGACCTGCCGTTCGTGCAACCGGCCAGCCGCGAGCTGTCGGAGGTCAAACTGCTGTGCCTGGGGGTGGTGTTCGTCTACGCCTTCTTCACCTTCAGCTGGTGCATGCGTCAGTACAACTTCGCCGCGGTGCTGGTCGGTTCGGCGCCCATGGTCGGCGAACGGCACGTCACCGAGCAGGAGCGCAAGGCCTTCGCCGAGCGCACCGCGCGGGTCATCTCGATGGCCGCCAACCAGTTCAACCAGGGCCTGCGCGCCTACTACTTCGGCATGGCGACCCTGGCCTGGTTCATCAATCCCTGGTTCTTCATGCTGGTGACCGCCGGCGTGGTACTGGTGCTGTATCGCCGCGAATTCCACTCGGATGTGCTGGAAGTGATGGTCTACACCCCAACGCCGGCCGCCGAAGTGGCCAAGGAGAAGAGCGAATGAGTCTGCCGTTCTGGTGCGTCTTCATCAGCGCCCTGCTGATTTTCATCGCCAAGGCCCCGGTGGCCAAGGCGATGGCCGAGGAGGGTAGCGGGCGCTACGACAACCGTCATCCGCGTACCCAGCAGAACCGCCTGACGGGCTTCGGCGCGCGCGCCCTGGCTGCCCACCAGAACAGCTTCGAGGCCTTCCCGCTGTTCGCCGTCGGCGTGTTGATGGCCCACGTGACCCAGACCTACGGGGTGCTGGTGGATGTGCTGGCGGTGACCTTCGTGGTCAGTCGGGTGCTGTACCTGCTGTGCTATTGGTACGACCTGCACTGGCAGCGCAGCCTGATCTGGGTGGTCGGCTTGCTGTGCAGTCTGTTGTTGATGCTCAGCCCGGCGCTGTAAACGAAAAAGGCCCGCATTGGCGGGCCTTTTTTGTTGCTCAGGCCTTACTGGCCTTCGACGGCGTCCTTGGCTTCGTCGCCGGCCTCTTCGATGGCATCGGCGGCGTCTTCGGCGGCGTCCTGAATTTTTTCGCCAGTGGTCGGCTCGGTGCCCATCACTTCGTCGGCTTTCTGTTCGATGGCGTCACCGGTTTCCTTGGCGGCGTCGCCCAGGTTCTCCATGGCTTCGGAGACTGACTCCTTGGCCGACTCCATCTTGTCTTCCGGGGTCTTCTCGCAGGCGGCGAGACCCAGGGTAGCGGCAAGCAGCAGGGCATAAGTCAGGGGTTTGTTCACGGTCGGCACTCCATGTGTGGAAGTTATAGGCGGCTGGGGTGATCCCATGCGCACCCCGTTGGAGCGAGCGGATGCGCTTAAGTTCCCGGTGCGCCTCGCCGGCCTTGGCCGGGCGGGGCCGCGAGGCGTTATCATGCGCGGCCTTTTCCCGTGAAGCAGCAGGGTCGTAGTGATGAGCGAGCAGTCGATTCAGGCGCGGGCGCAGCGGTTTCTCGCCGCCTTGCGTCATTGTCAGGTGCTGGGCATGCGCGTGGAGGCGGCCGATAGCCGGGGACTGACCCTGCGCCTGCCATACAGCGCGCATATCGTCGGCAACCCGGACAGCGGCGTGATCCACGGCGGCGCCATCACCACGCTGATGGACACCACCTGCGGCATCTCCACCGTCTGCGTACTGCCGGAGTTCGAGATCTGCCCGACCCTGGATCTGCGCATCGACTACATGCACCCGGCCGAGCCCGGCAAGGACGTGTTCGGTTTCGCCGAGTGCTACCGGGTCACCCCCAACGTCATCTTCACCCGCGGTTACGCCTACCAGGACGATCCCGAGCAGCCCATCGCCCACGTGGTCGGCGCCTTCATGCGTATGGGCAAGGCCGTGCAGGGTGGCGGCGAGCTGAAGCAGAACATCCAGCAGGGCGGTGCGGCATGAGCGAACTGAACCTGGAGCAACTGGTGGCCCGCGCCCACCAGCAGAACGACTACGACCCGCTGATCAACCTGATCCCCTACGCCAAGCTGCTCGGCATCGAGTGCCTGCGCCTGGGCGAGGACATGGTGTTTCGCCTACCGGCCAACCGCGACTGCATCGGCAACCCGGTGCTGCCGGCGCTGCACGGCGGGGTGATCGCCGGCTTCATGGAGCATGCCGCCATGCTCCATCTGCTGATGTTCATGGGCATCCCACATTTGCCGAAAATCATCGACTTCTCGATAGATTACCTGCGCGCCGGTCATTATCGTGACACCTACGCGCAGTGCCAGGTCTGGCGCCAGGGCCGGCGGGTCGCCAACGTGGCGATCACCGCCTGGCAGACCACCCAGACCGAGCCGATCGCCACCGCCCGCGCCCATTTCAAGGTCGACGAGCCTTAACGCAGCGCGCCGCAATAACGACAAGGAACCTGTGGATGGATGCGTTGCTGATAATCGGTGGCCTGCTGTTGATGCTGGCCGGTCTGGTCTGGCTGGTGATGCGGGCGTTCGCCACCAGCCTGCTGTGGGGCTGGGGCAGCCTGATCCCGCCGCTGACCCTGATCTACCTGCTACGCCACTGGTCGCGGGCGCGCAGCGCCGTGGCGCTGATCGGCCTGGGGGTGATTCCCCTGGTGGTCGGCCTGACCCTGCTGGCGGCCAAGGACGCCGAGCGCCTGGCGGCGATCATGCGCCTGGACTGGCTCAAGCCCGAGGTGCAGGTGCCGGCCGAGCTGGCCATCGAGCTGCGCGGCGAGCTCAACGGCCAGCCGTTCCGCCCGCAGCAGGGCGAGCTGATCGACGGCGTGCTCAGCCTGCGCGAGGGCCTGGATTTCTTCGCCCAGCGCGAGCTGAACATCCGCCTGCCCCAGCCGGTCAGCGGCGCGCTGCGCCTCGACGTACTGCCGCAGGACGGCGGCAACCTGCCGGAGGTGGAGCTGAGCTGGCTGCTGCCGGAGCAGGACCTGCCCGAAGCGCGGCGCCTGAGCCGCGGCTATACCCTGCACCTGGATCTGCAGCCGCAGGCGCCGAACCGCCTGGTCGGTGATTTCCACCTGGTGCTGCCGCCGCGTTTCAAGACCAGCCTGAGCGGCCGCGTGGAGCTGTACAGCGACCGCCTGCGTTATGAGGACGGCGAAGTCGACCGCCGTTTCGACTCGCGCGACACCATCGTCCATGTGCTGCATGACTACCTGCAGCGGCGTTTCGCCAGCCGCGACGTGCGCGAGCTGAAACTGCCGCCCTTTACCTTTGACGGCGACGAGCTGGAGTTGTCGGTCGATGCCGTGATCGACGGGCGCGCCGAGCGCCTGCCGATCCGCCTGAGCAAGCGCGACCAGCAGGGCTGGGCAGTGCTCGGCGATCGCTTTCCACCGCTACCGACCGTGGCTGCGGCGCCGCCGGCCGCGCAGCCCGAGG
>NZ_AVOF01000079.1:0-9934 GCF_000465935.2 Pseudomonas sp. EGD-AK9 | reverse complement strand
CGGGCATATCGCCAAGGCCTCGGGTGTCGCCCTGCAGGTCGAACAGGCGCGGCTGCCGCTGTCGCCGGCATTACTGGCGTTCGCCGGCGAGCGTCAGGCGCTGGCCTGTGCGCTGAGCGGTGGCGACGACTACCGACTGGCCTTTACCCTACCGCCAGCCTTGCTCGCCGACCTGCAGGCCGATTGGCCCGAGGTGCGCGCCATCGGCCGGGTGCTGGCCGGCAGCGGCGTGCAGCTGCTGGATGGTGCGGGGCGGCTCGTCGCGCCGCCGCACAGCGGTTACCAACATTTCTGACAGGATGAATGCCGCGTGACCGATCACCCCAACCAGGTTCCCGCCGAGTACGTCCCGCCTTCGGTGTGGCGCAATCCCTGGCACTTCATCGCCTTCGGCTTCGGCTCCGGCACCCTGCCCAAGGCGCCGGGCACCTGGGGCTCGCTGGTGGCGCTGCCGTTCGTGCCGCTGTGGCAGATGCTGCCGGACTGGGGCTACTGGCTGATGCTGGGGGTGACCATGCTGTTCGGCTTCTGGCTGTGCGGCAAGGTCGCCGATGACTTGCGGGTGCACGACCACGAAGGCATCGTCTGGGACGAGATGGTCGGCATGTGGATCACCCTGTGGCTGGTGCCCGAGGGCTGGGTCTGGCTGCTGCTAGGCTTTCTCATGTTCCGCCTGTTCGACATCGTCAAACCCTGGCCGATCCGCTGGATCGACCGCCATGTGCATGGCGGCGTCGGCATCATGCTCGACGACGTGATCGCCGGGGTGTTCGCCTGGCTGGCCATGCAGGGCCTGGTCTGGGGCTGGGACAGCTACGCGGCATCGTTGGGCTTCTAGAGGGCAAGGGCATGGCGCTGACGGGCTGGCTGCTGGCCGGCGTGTTGCTGCTGATCGGGGCGAGCGGGGCGCAGGCGCAGGACGCCCCGCCCGGCGAGATCCGCCTGGCCAGCGAGGTGTGGAACGGGCACACCCATGCCGATGGCACCGGGCTGGCCTGGGACGTGCTGCGGCGGGTGTTCGAGCCGGCCGGCGTCGCCTTGCGCATTCATAGCGTGCCCTATACCCGTTCCATCGGCCTGGTGCAGCGTGGCGAGGCCGATGCCTGGGTCGGCTCCTACCGCGACGAGGTCAGCGAGGGCGTGTTCTACCCGCGCTGGCACTACGACGCCGACCAGATCACCGCGCTCGGCCTGCGCGACAAGCCGCAACTGACCCTGGACAACCTCGCCGACTACCGCCTGGCCTGGATGCGCGGCTACGGCTACCAGGCCTATCTGCCGAATGTGCGCGACTACCGGGAAATTCACCGGCGCAGCGGTATCCTCGGCATGCTCGAGCTGGGCCACGCGGATTTCTATATCGACGCCCGCACCGAGGTGGACGAGGTGCTGAGCGAGGCGCCGGACGCCGGGCGTTACCGCGTCAGCGAACTGACCCGCCTGCCGCTGTACCTCGGTTTCGCCGACACCCCGCGCGGCCGCAGCCTGGCCGAGGTCTACGACCGACGCCTGGGCGAGCTGGTGGCCAGCGGCGAGTTGCGCCCGCTGTTCCAGCACTGGCAGCAACCCTATCCCTTCGACTGAGCCGGGAGGCCGTCCCCATGCATTTGCGCCACTGCCTCGTTGTCCTCGGCCTGCTGTTCGGCCCGCTGTGCTGGGCCGCCTCGCAGGTGCAGGTGGTCGGCCTGTTCCCCGGCGCGGCGGTGCTCAACGTCGACGGCCAGCGCAAGCTGGTGCGGGTCGGCCAGAGCGGGCCGGGCGGGGTGCAGGTGGTCAGCGTCGACAAGCAGGGCGCGGTGCTGCGCGTCGACGGCGTCGAGCGCAGCTATCCGCTGAGCCGCGAATACAGCACCGGCTTCGCCGAGCCGGTGAAGAAGCGCCTGAGCATCGCCAAGGGCATCGGCGGCCACTACTGGGTGGCCGGCTCGATCAATGGCCAGAGCGTGCAGTTCCTGGTGGACACCGGTGCCACCTCGGTGGCGCTCAACGAGGGGCATGCCAAGCGCCTGGGCATCGACTACCGGGTCAGCGGTCGGCCGCTGCAGGTCAACACCGCCAGCGGTATCGCCCGCGGATGGCAGGTCAAGCTGGATCGGGTGAAGCTCGGCGAGCTGGAGGTGCTCGGCGTCGAGGCCGTGGTGCTGGAGGGTAGCTCGCCGCACGAGGCGCTGCTGGGTATGAGCTTCCTCGGCCGGGTCGGCTGGCGCGAGGAGCAGGGGATGCTGGTGCTCGAATCCAAGCTTTGAGAATCAGCTCAAAGTCTGCTGCGCGTCGGCACTGCCACGTTAAAAGCAGGCTCGGAATGCTCATTTACAATCCGTAGACTCCGCTTCCTCGCCTGCTTTTGCCTTGCATTGCTCTAGCTCGCGAGACTTTGAGCCGATTCTGCTCGTGTGAATTGAGCGTTTCGATACTGATGATCGGCAATTCTGACTGACCCGGCGGCGGGGCCTGCTGATACAATGCCGCCCCTGTTTCGTACTCATTGCTAGGAGTATCCGGTGTCCGTCGTGTTCGTCGCCGCCTCCCAACTGCCCACGCCCTTCGGCGTGTTCACCATGCACGGCTTCCTCGACCAGGCCACCGGCAAGGAGCACGTCGCCCTGACCTTCGGCGCTGTGGCCGACGGCGCGCCGGTGCTGGGCCGCCTGCACTCCGAGTGCCTGACCGGCGACGCCCTGTTCAGCCTGCGCTGCGACTGCGGCGCGCAGCTGCAGGCGGCGCTGCAGGCGATCGCCAACGAAGGCCGTGGCGTGCTGCTGTACCTGCGCCAGGAAGGCCGCGGCATCGGCCTGCTGAACAAGATCCGCGCCTACGAGCTGCAGGACGGCGGCGCCGACACCGTCGAGGCCAACGAGCGCCTGGGCTTCGGCGCCGACCAGCGCGACTACGCGATCTGCCAGCCGATGCTCGAGCACCTGGGCATCAAGAGCCTCAAGCTGATGACCAACAACCCGCGCAAGGTCAAGGCGCTGGGCGACATGGGCATCGCCGTGGATCACCGCGTGCCGCTGCAGATCGAGCACAACCCCTACAACAAGCGCTACCTCGCCACCAAGGCCGGCAAGCTCGGCCATATGCTGGGCAACCAGCACCAGGGCGAGGCCGAGGACAGCCTGTGACCCGCGGCCAGGTCAAGCGCCGTCTGGCGCTCGCCTGGTGGCGCCAGCTGGGCGTGGCCCTGGCACCCTTGTTCGTCTTCAACCTGCTGTTCGGCGGCGGCGCCACTACGGTGCTGAGCCTGCCGCTGTTCGTCGCCGGGCTGGCCTCGATGTTCGTCAGCCTGCCGCTGTTCGCCGCCTACAAGCGTGCGCTGATCACCACCGACAAAGCCCTGGACAGCGACGCCGAGCGGGCCGCCTGGCTGGAGCTGGATCGTGTGCGTTTGCGCGCACTGCTCGGCGCGGCGCTGCCGGCCTGGATCGCCGCCCTGGCGGTGCTGGCCGGGCTGGAGGCGATACCCCTGGTGCTGCTGGCGCTGTCGAGCATCGTCCTGCACTGCCTCTACCGCATTCCCCGCCAACTCGGCTGATGCGCGCACTGCTGCTGGCCCTGTGTCTGCTGGCCCTGCCGCTGGCGGCCGCACCACGGGTGGTCAGCCTGGCGCCGTCGCTCAGCGAGATCATGCTCGAGCTGGATGCCGCCGACCTGCTGGTCGGCGTGCTGGCAGGCGACGAGCATCCCGCCGCGCTGGCCCAGCTGCCCACCGTCGGCCGCTACGGCCAGCTGGAGTTCGAGCGCCTGCTGCAGCTGGCGCCCGACTTGATCCTGATTGCTCCGGGCAGCGTGCCGGCGGCGCAGCAGGCGCAGTTGCAGCGTTTCGGCATTCCCCTGCTGGTGGTCGAGCCGGCGCGCCTCGAGCAGTTGGCCGAGGCCTTTATCCTCATCGCCGAGCGTATCGGTCGCGCCGAACGGGGCGAGCGGCTGGCGGCGGAGTTTCGCACCGAGCTGGCCGGGTTGCGCCAGCGTTACCGGCGCGAGCGGCCATTGGCGGTGTTCTATCAGGTCTGGCACCAGCCGCTCTATACCATCGGCGGCGAGCAGCTGATCGGCGATGCGCTGGCGGTGTGCGGCGCGCGCAACCTGTTCGCCGACCTGAGCCAGCCGGCGCCCCAGGTCGGCATCGAGGCGGTGCTGGCGCGCGACCCCGAGGTGATTCTCGGCGGCAGTAATGCCGAACTGTCGAGCTGGCAGGCCTGGCCGCAGCTGCGCGCGGTGCGCCGCGGCCAGGTCTGGGCGGTGCCGGACAGGGGCCTGGAGCGGCCCAGCCGGCAGATGCTCGGCGCCATCGAGCGGCTGTGCGAGCGGCTGGCCACGGCGCGTTAGCCTGGAGCGGCTTGGTGCACCGTGAGCACCTGGATCAGAGTTGCGGCGTCCAGGTCAGCGAGAGCAGGGCGCTGCGGCCTTCCTCGCGGTAGCCGTAGTAACTCACGCTACCGAAGAAGGGGTCGTTCGGTCGGCTGTACAGCGCCTGGGAATAGTCCTTGTCTAGCAGGTTGTCGACCTTGACCTGCCACAGCAGCTCCTCGTTCATCCGCCAGCTGGCCCGCGCGCCCAGCAGGCCGTAGCCGGCGATCTCGCGGGTGTTGGCGGCATCGTCGTAGCGGCCGGAGACGGCCTGCCAGGTGAGGCCGGCGGCGAAGGCGCCGAACTGACGATCCAGATCCAGGCTCAGGCTGCGTTTGGCGCGGCGCGGCAGGGTGTGGCCGCTGTCGCGATCACGTGGGTCGAGCAGGCTGGCGCCGAGAGCGGCCTGCCAGCCCAGCACCTCGCGTTCCAGGCTCAGTTCCAGGCCTTGCAGGCGTGCCTGGTTGACGTTCATCGGGGTGCTGAAGAAGGTCAGCGGATCGCTGACTACGGTGATCAGGTCTTCGACCTCGGTGCGGTAGGCCGACAGGCTCCAGCGGCTGTTCAGGTGCTCGCCGCGCAGTTGCACCTCGTAGGTCTTCGAGCGCTCGGGGGCCAGGTTCGGGTTGCCGCCATAGAACGAGCTGGTGGGGAAATACAGGTCGTTGAAGGTGGGCGCGTGGAAGCCCTCGCCGTAGCTCAGCAGCAGCTCGAGACGCTCGCTCAGGTCCAGGCTCAGTGCCGCGTTCCAGGTGTTCTCGCTGCCGAACTGCTGGTTGTCGTCGTGGCGCAGGCCCAGCTCGGTGGCGAAGCCCTCGCCATGGAAGCGGTGCTGGACGAAGGCGGCCCGGTTCCAGCGCTCGGTCTGGCTGAACTCGCTGTCGCTGCCCAGGCGGTCCTCGTACCAGTCGAGACCGAGCAGCAGCTGCTGGGCGTCGCTCAGTTGCAGGGTGTTGAGCCAGCCCGCGCTGTCGCGGTAGGTGTTGTACTGATAGTTGTTGCTGGCGTTCAGCGGGTCGCGGTTGTCGCTCTTGTCCTCGCCGTGGCCGAGCTCCAGGCGACTGCTCCAGCGCTCGGCGAGCTGCGCCTCGAGATGGGCGGCGGCAGTGGAAACGCTGAAGCGCTCGCTGGGGTTGCCCGGCACGAAGCTGAACAGGTCGTCGTACTCGCTCTCGCCATGCTGTTCGAGCAGGCTCAGACCGCCTTCGAGGCGTTCGTTGAAACGGTGCTGCAGGCTCAGGTTGAAGGCCTTGCGGCGCAGGCCGTCGTGGTCGCCGTCATAGCCGCGAGCGTCTGCTGAGCGGTCGAAGCCGGCGCGCTCGACCAGGCTGGCGCCGAGGTCGAAGCGCGTGCGCTGGTCGCCGCCGGACAATCCCAGGCTGCGTTCGAAGGTCTGCTGGCTACCGGCGGCCAGGCGCAGGCGCGGTTGCAGGCCGGCCTCGCCCTGGCGGGTGAAAATCTGGATCACTCCGCCGATGGCGTCGGCGCCATACAGCGCCGAACGTGGGCCGCGCACCACCTCGATGCGCTCGATCTGCTCGGGGCTGAGGAATTCCAGGCGGGCCAGGCCGCTGGCGGCGGCATTCAGACGCACGCCGTCGACCAGCACCAGGGTCTGGTTGGCGTTGGCGCCACGCAGAAACAGGCTGGTCAGGCTGCCGCGGCCGCCGTTCTGCACGATGGATACGCCGGGGACGCGGCTGAGCAGATCGGGCACGCTGCTGACCTGCAAACGCTCGATATCCGCCCGCTCGAACACCGTGGTGGCGGCGGTGGCCTGGGCTTGCGGTTCGGCCAGGCGCCCGGAGGTGATCACCAGCGGCTCGGCGGCGTAGGGTTCGGCGGCCAGGGCGAGGCCGGGCAGAACGGCGATGGCCAGGGCCAGGGGGGACAGTTTCATCAGGGGTATTCCTCAAAGGTCGGCAGACGTTCGAGGAGGGCAGGGGGCAAGCGCGCGCAGGGCGGCGCTTGACGGTGCGGCCCTCCGCAACACCAGTCGCACCGCCGGGGCCGGTCTCCGGGCTCACGACCCCGGTCCGCCTTCCCGGGAATACCCAGTGGCCGTGGACAAGGTGCAGGCTTGCGGCCTGCCGTCGATTACCGTTGCGGGGGCAGCGTCGGGGTTGCCCGGATGGGCGCACCGACTTCCCGTTTCACGCCGTGTTAGCGGCGCACCCTGGCGGAACATGCAATGCCGCGCACCCTAGTGCGCGGCGGGATGAATGACAAGCAAGGCCGGCTCATTCAGCGATGAGCGGGTCTCATGTTCAGGCGGGCAGCTGGGCCAGGCGCGCGCGCACCGCGGCTTCGATGCCGGCCTGGTCGAGGCCGCATTCTTTGAGCATCTGCGCCGGCTTGGCGTGTTCGACGTAGTAGTCGGGCAGGCCCAGCTGCAGCAGCGGCTTGACGATGTTCTCGGCGGCGAGGAACTCGCCGACCGCGCTGCCGGCGCCGCCCATCACCGCGTTTTCCTCGATGCTCACCAGCAGCTCGTGGCTGGCCGCCAGTTCGCGCAGCAGGGCGGCGTCCAGCGGTTTGACGAAACGCATGTCGACCACCGTGGCGTCCAGCGTCTCGCCGACCTGCAGCGCCTCGGCCAGTTGCACGCCGAAGGCCAGCAGGGCGACGCGGCGGCCCTGGCGACGGATCAGGCCCTTGCCGATTTCCAGCGGCGCCAGGCCTGGCTCGATGGTGGCGTTGGGGCCGCTGCCGCGCGGGTAGCGCACCGCCGCCGGGCCGTCGAACAGGTAGCCGGTGGTGAGCATGCGGCGCAGCTCGTTCTCGTCGCTCGGGGTCATCACCAGCATGCCGGGGATGCAGCGCAGGTAGGAGATATCGAAGCTGCCGGCGTGGGTCGGGCCGTCCTCGCCGACCAGGCCGGCGCGGTCGATGGCGAACAGCACGTCGAGGTTCTGCACCGCGACGTCGTGGATCAGCTGGTCGTAGCCGCGCTGGAGGAAGGTCGAGTAGATCGCCACCACCGGCTTGACCCCGTCGCAGGCCATGCCGGCGGCCAGGGTGACGGCGTGCTGCTCGGCGATGGCGACATCGAAGTAGCGCGCCGGGAAGCGTTCGGCGAAGGCCACCAGGTCCGAGCCTTCCTTCATCGCCGGGGTGATGCCGACCAGGCGCGAGTCTGCTGCGGCCATGTCACACAGCCACTGGCCGAACACGTTGGAGTATTTCGGGCCGGCCGGCCGTTTCTGGCTGGAGAGCGGCGCGGCATCGGGCTTGACCGGCTCCAGCTTGGTAATGGCGTGGTAGCCGATCGGGTCGGCCTCGGCCGGGGCGAAGCCCTTGCCCTTCTTGGTCACCACATGGAGGAACTGCGGGCCGTCCAGGTCGCGCATATTGCGCAGGGTGGCGAGCAGGGTGGGCAGGTCGTGGCCGTCGATGGGGCCGATATAGTTCCAGCCCAGTTCCTCGAACAGGGTGCCGGGTACCAGCATGCCCTTGGCGTGTTCCTCGGTCTTGCGCGCGAT
Organism: Pseudomonas sp. EGD-AK9; assembly: GCF_000465935.2. NCBI lineage: Bacteria > Pseudomonadati > Pseudomonadota > Gammaproteobacteria > Pseudomonadales > Pseudomonadaceae > Pseudomonas > Pseudomonas sp. EGD-AK9. The sequence continues at coordinate 2,105 of NZ_AVOF01000079.1, read as the reverse complement.
CTCCCAGGCGCCAGGCAGGCGCGAGAGGATCTTCTTGCTGCCCTCGCGCATGCTGGCGTAGGTGCGGCTGGAGAGGATCTTGGCCAGGTAGTTGGACAGCCCGCCGACATTCTTGGAGATCGACATGTCGTTGTCGTTGAGCACCACCAGCATGTTGGCGCCGACCTCGCTGGCGTGGTTGAGCGCCTCGAAGGCCATGCCGGCGGTCAGCGCGCCGTCGCCGATCACCGCCACGCTCTTGCGCCGCTCGCCCTGCAGGCGGGCGGCGATGGCCATGCCCAGTGCGGCGCTGATGCTGGTGCTGGAGTGGCCGACGCCGAAGGTGTCGTACTCGCTCTCGCTGCGGCGCGGGAAGGCGGCCAGGCCGTCCTTCTGGCGCAGCGTGGCCATGCGCTCGCGGCGGCCGGTGAGGATCTTGTGCGGGTAGGCCTGGTGGCCGACGTCCCACACCAGGCGGTCGTCGGGGGTGTCGAAGACGTAATGCAGGGCGATGGTCAGCTCGATCACGCCGAGGCCGGCGCCGAAATGGCCACCGCTCTGGCCGACGCTGTACAGCAGGTACTGGCGCAGTTCGTCGGCGAGGGTTTCCAGGTCCGCTTCGGCCAGCCGGCGCAGCTCGTCCGGCGTGTTGGCGCGGTCCAGCAGGGGCGTCAGCGGGCGCTCGCGGGGGATCTCGTGGAAAGTGGTCGGCATCAGGCGAATCGTTATAGGCGTAAAAAGATGCGCAGTTTACCCGAAAACCACCGCCGCAAGCTTCAAGCCCTGCGCGACAGGCCGGCGCCCCTGCGCCAGGCCTCTACCAGGTATCGACGAACGGCCGCTTGCGCCCCTCGCACCGCGCCGGTCGGGGCGTGGCGGCCAGCCCGCGGAGCAGCCAGGCGCGGCTGTCGGCCGGGTCGATCACCGCATCGATTTCCAGGTAGCTGGCCATGTTCAGCGCCTTGCCGTTTTCGTAGGCCTTGGCCACCAGCTTGTCGAACAGCGCCTGGCGCGCGGGGTCGTCCGCCTGGGCCGCCAGCTCCTTGGCGAAACCCAGGCGCACCGCGCCCTCCAGGCCCATGGCGCCGAACTCGGCGCTGGGCCAGGCGGCGGTGAACAAGGGCGCGTGGAAACTGCCGGCGGCCATGGCCTGGGCGCCGAGGCCGTAGCCCTTGCGCAGCACCAGGGTGAAGAAGGGCACCGTCAGGCTGGCGGCGGTGACGAACAGGCGCGAGACATGGCGCACCGTGGCCTGTTTCTCCGCCTCCGGGCCGACCATGAAACCGGGGGTGTCGCACAGCGAGACGATGGGCAGGTCATGCGCCTCGCACAGTTGCATGAACCGCGCGGCCTTGTCGCCGGCCACGGCGTCGATGGCGCCGCCCAGGTGTGCGGGATTGTTGGCGAGCAGGCCGAAGGGCTTGCCCTCGATGCGCACCAGCGCGGTGATCAGGCCGGGGGCGAACTGGCGGCGCAGCTCCAGCACGCTGCCCTCGTCGGCCAGCAGTTCGATCACCTTGCGGATGTCGTACACGCGCAGGCGGTTCTCCGGAATGACGTGGCGCAGCTCGCGGGTATCGCTGCACTGCCAGTCGGCCAGTTGGCCCTGGAAATAGCCCAGGTACTGCTTGGCCACGGCGACCGCTGCGGCCTCGTCCTCCACCAGCACGTCGATCACCCCGTTGGGCCCCTGCACGCTGGTCGGGCCGACCTGCTCGGGGGTGTAGCGGCCCAGGCCGCCGCCCTCGATCATCGCCGGGCCGGCCATACCGATGCTGGCATTACGGGTGGCGATGATCACGTCGCAGCAGCCGAGCAAGGCGGCGTTGCCGGCGAAGCAGCGGCCGGAGACCACGCCCACCGTCGGCACCAGTCCGGAGAGCCTGGCCATGGCGGCGAAGGTGTGGCAGTCCAGCCCGGCCACACCGACGAAATCGGTATCGCCCGGCCGCCCACCGCCGCCTTCGGCGAACAGCACCACGGGCAGGCGCCACTGCGCCGCGAGGCCAAGCAGGCGGTCGGTCTTCTTGTGGTTCATCACGCCCTGGGTGCCGGCGAATACCGTGTAGTCGTAGGCGATGGCCAGGCAGCGCGCCGCCTCCGCGCCGAACTGCGCGGCGCCGATC
>NZ_AVOF01000078.1:0-9983 GCF_000465935.2 Pseudomonas sp. EGD-AK9 | reverse complement strand
GCCGAACAGCGCGAGGCGCGCGCCGTCGAATGCCGCGAACTGCGCCGGCGCCTGGCGCAGATTCCGGAAGGCTTCAGCTACTACCGCGCGGACGCCAACGGCGAGCGCATTTATTACAGTGATGAAGAGACCGACACCGCTCGTCGCCAGCTGCGCACGCGCATCGCCGAGCGCTGTGGCTGAGGCTGGTTAAGCGGCGGCTTCGGGGCCATACTCAAAGCCCCTTGTAGCGATTCGCCAGCATGCGCAGCCAACGTCGAATCGAACGCCATCAGTTGCCCTATTACCTGAAGGTGTTCAACCGCATCACCGACAAGCCGATGGGCTCCATCGGCAATGTCTCACTGGACGGCCTGATGCTGATCAGCCAGCTGCCGATGCTGGTGGGTGCGCGCTTCGACATGCGTCTGAAGATCCCCGGCCAGCACGGTCAGCACTTCGTCGACTTCTCCGCCACCTGCCAGTGGTGCCGTGAGGACGTCACCCCCGGCAGCTACGACTCCGGCTTCGCCCTGGTGGCGCCGCCGGCCGACTACGTCGAGATGGTCGACGCCCTGCGTTATTACTTCAGTTTCCACAGCCTGGCCGCCTCGGCCTGAGCGCGGGCTCAGGGCCGCGAGTTGAGCCGCAACATCAGCCGACTCTGCTCGCTGAGCTCGCCGAAGAACCGGCGGTAGAGCGCCTCGCCATCGCTGGAGCGGTTCAGCCGGCTGAGCGCGGTATCCACCAGCAGGCGGAAGTCCTCGTCGTCGCGGGCCAGCGGCATGGCCACCGCTTCCACTTCGAACAGGCGCTCCGGCACCCACAGCTGTGCGCCTTGCGGATGCTGGGCCTGGTAGTTGAGCAGCACCAGGCGGTCGGCGAAGAAGGCGTCGACCCGGCGGCTGACGACCTGCTCGACCCCCTCCCGATTGCTGTCGACCTCGACCAGCTCGGATTGCAGGCCGAGCTGGCGAATGCGCGTGCGCGCCCAGTCGACGCTGATCGTGCCCTTGAGCACGGCGAAGCGGTGGCGGCTCAGCCCGCGGTTGATGGTGGCGCGCCAGGTCGGGCCGCTGTGCGCCGCCTCGCCCTTGAGTGGCAGCAGCAGCGTCGCCGGTGCGTCCTGACGCACCACCACGCCCAGGCCGGCAGTGAAGATCGGCAGCGAGAAGCTGACCTGGCGGCGCCGCTCCAGGCTCTCCACCACGGGCGCGCAGAGGATATCGACGCGCCCGGCGGCCACCGCGTCGAGCATGTCCGTGGTGGTCAGCGGTTGATAGCGCAGGCGTAGCGCGGGCATGGCCAGTTGCTCTTGCACCTGACTGGCGACGCGGCGGCACAGCTCGATGGCATAGCCGTCGGCCTGCTGGGCGTCGCCGTCGGAGAAGGGCGGGTTGCCGGGCACGAAGCCCAGCACCAGCTGGCCGCTGTCGTGGATGCGCTCCAGGGTGGCGGCGCTGGCGATGGCCGGCAACCAGGCACAGAGCAGTAGCAGCCGGACCAGGTAGGGAATAGACATGCCGAGTCTCCTAGGGCCGGCCAAGGCTGTCGAGGGCGCCGACGAAGCGCTTGGCGATGGCGCCGAACAGCAGGTAGCCGACCACCATCACCAGTGCCGCGCCGAACACCGCATCCAGGCCCGAGGCGTACAGGGCGTAGAAGCAGTAGAGCATGGCCACCAGCAGGATCAGGCTGTTGCGGCGAAATACCTGGGGTGTCACCCGGGCCTTGTGCATGATCACCAGCAGGCCGGTCAGGGAGGTGACGTAGGGGATGATGTTGGTCACCGCGGCCAGGCCCACCAGCTTGTTGAACTGGGCGCTGGCGTTGGGCGATATGGTCGACAGGGCGATCAGGCTTTGCAGCACGCCGCAGAACAGCAGGCCCAGCAGCGGCGCATCGCGCGAGCTGACCCGGGTGAAGAGTTTGGGGAACATGCCCTGTTCGGCGGTGACCTTGGCCGTCTGCGCCAGGGTGAACTGCCAGCCGAGCAGGGAGCCGAGGCAGGCCATCACCGCCAGGGCCATGATGACGTTGCCGACGCCGTCGTTGAACATCCGCGCGTAGACCAGGGCGAAGGGGGCACTGGAGTTGGCCAGTTCCGGGTTGGGGACTATGCCCTGGATCACACTGGTCGACAGCACGTAGACCACGGCGGCGCCGAGTGTGCCGAGCAGGCAGGCCAGCGGTACGTTGCGCTTGGGATTGTCCACCGCGTCGGAGTTCTGCGCCGCCGACTCCATGCCGAGGAAGGCCCATAGGGTCAGCGGGATGCTCTGTGCGATGGCGTCGCCCACTTTCAGGTCGTTGGGATTCCAGGCTTCGACGAACAGGCTGGGCTGGAACCAGAACCAGCCGATCAGGCCGAGGCCGGCCACCGGGATGATCACCCCCCAGACGGTCACCGCGCCGAGGCGTCCGGTGAGGCTGGGGCCGCCGAGGTTGGCCAAGATGGTCAGCCAGATCAGGCCGATGGTGCCGAGCACCAGGGCGCCGGCGCTGCTGCCCAGCCAGGGGAAGAAGGGCGTGAGGTAACCGACCGCGGAAATGCCGATGGCCACGTTGCCGATCACCAGCGACAGGAAGTACAGGTAGGAGCAGAGGAAGAACGCGGACTTGCCGTGGGCTTCCTCGCTATAGGCCGACATGCCGCCGGGACGCGGGCAGTAGATGCCGCACTGGGCGAAGCCGTAGGCGATGGCCATGGAGCCGACCGCCGTGACCACCCAGGACAGCAGCGATACCGCGCCGAGCTGGGCCATGCTCGAGGGCAGCATGATGATGCCGGAGCCCATCATGTTGACCGCCACCAGGGTGGTCAGGCCGATCAGGCCCATCTTCTTGCTGGCGTCGGCCATGTTCCGGTCCTCGCGCTGCGCGTGGGTGGGGGGAAACGAGCGCTGGGTGCAGGTTCAGCAGCCGTCCTTGTCCAGGTGGTCGAAGTCCACCGGGTCACCGGGGTTGACGTTGAGCTTCTTGCGGATGTCCGCGAACATCGCGTCGTACTCGCCATGGCTGCGCATGATCGGGCTGGCATTGGGCGGCAGCCCCAGCTTCACCGCGGCCTTGGCCAGGCGGCTGGCGAAGTTGAAGGCGGTGTCGCGGTGCATGTCGAACTCCTCGGCAACGCTTTGGCCGGCGACCTGGCCGGACAGCCTGAAGTGCAGCAGCACGCCCTCTTTGGGGTCGTGGCGCACCTCGTAGTAGACGTCGATATCGTAATCGGGGACGCCCGGCATGCCGGGTTGTTTCTTGCGGTTGAGGTGGCCGGGTTCGAACATGATGGACTCCTCTGTGTCATGACGCGGCGCCTGTGCCAGGCGCCGCCGGGTTGCGGGCGTCAGTGGAACGGGAAGATGTAGTTCATCCAGGCGGCCATGCGCAGGAGCACCTTGCGCAGGATCGCCACATGGGGGAAGTGCTCGGAGTAGAGCGCCGCCTGACCATAGGCGCCGCCCGGTATCAGCTCCTTGTAGGGTTCGAAGGCCGGGTCGATGATTTCCAGCAACACCGGCACCCGTCCGGCCGGCATGGCGCCGGTGACGCCGATCAGGTGGCCGCCCGGCTGCACCTGGCCTTCGGCGATCACCGGTTGCACCTGCTTGACCCGCGCCTGGAACACCTGGCCGGGCAGGCCGTCGAGGGCGATCTCGGCGGAGTCACCCAGGGTCAGGCGCAGCTGGCTGTTCTGGCGCATCCAGGCCACGTAGAAATATTCCTCGTGGGGAATGAAGATCGCCGACGGCCGCAGCGGCATCTTCACCGCATAGACGCCGGGGCGCAGCACCACCTGGGTCACGTAGCCGCGCGACGGCGCCCGCACCACCGTGTTGTCCAGCTCGAACTGGGCGATATTGAGCTGCGCCTGCAGATCGTCCACGCGCGCCGTGGTGATATCCAGATCACGGCGGTTGCCCAGGTTGCGCTTGACCAGCTCGCTGGCGCGGAACTGGTCGCCCTTGGCCGAGACCAACTGGGCCTTGATCGAGCGCACGCGGTTCTCGAAGGGGGTGGGGTCGATGCGGAAGATCACGTCGCCCTCTTCCAGCAGCTGGTTGCCGCGCACCGGCACCTCGATCACCTGGCCGCTCACCGCCGGCACTATGGGGGTGCTGACGAAGTAGCTGCGCGAGACCTCGGAATAGGGGTGGTTGTAGTTCATCAGGAAAATCAGCGTGCCGATCAGCACGATGCCGCCCAGTACCGCGGTGGGCACCGTCCACTTGTTCAGCGGGATCTTGAAGATCTTGAAGATGGCGACGCAGATGGCGGTGTAGGTGAGAATCAGCAGCAGGTCCATGGCTCAGTCCCTCGCCTCCAATGGTGCTTCGGCGGGTGGCTGTTCCAGCGCATCCAGACGGGCCTGGAGCGCTGCCACCTGCTGTTCCAGCTGCTGCAGGCGTGCCGTATCCTCCTTGGCCGTGGTGGCGAAGCCCCAGCCGCGATCCTCGCGGTAGAGCGTCGCCCAGATCCACAGGAAGGGCCAGAGCACGTGCAGGGTGAACAGGCTGACCCAGCCCGCCACGTGGATGGCATCCTGGTGCGGATGGTTGCGATGCACGGCGATCTCGTAGGGAATGTCGTGCACCGCGATGACGCCGTAGAACAGCACTATGGCGGCGAAGATCAGTACGCCCAAGGCAAAGTAATCCAGCATGTTGCCTCCCTAATGCGACTGTTCTGCGTACGGCACCGCTCGGACGATCCGCAGCGGTGCCGGCAGAGCGGTTCTCAACGCTTGGCCTTGAGCTGCTCGACGGACTGGCGCATGTCGTTGGCCCAGACATCGATCACCGGCTTGACGTTGTCGAGGCTGATCACCTGCTCGTCGTTCTCCAGGTCCAGGCCGCTGCCCTTGCGCACCACCTGGGCGACGACGCGGCTGTTCTGCGCGTCGATGACCGCGGCCTCGGCGGCGATCTCCACCTGCTGGTCGCGGGTGCCGGCCGCTGTGCTGGCGGCTGCCACCACCAGGGCGATGGGAATGACTTCGTAGGGCTTGAGGCCTTCGGTGGAGGCCGAGACCGCGGTGATGGCCGGGCGCAGCACCAGGGTGCCGGCCGTGGGCGAGTCGGTGAGCGGCATGACCTTGCTCAGCTCGCGGCGCAGCGCGGTGTCGAAGTAGCGAGTGATGGCGTGCAGGGTCTCCTGGGACAGGCGGGCGCTGGGTTGTGGCTGCGGGTAGAACTGGCTGGGTTCCAGAAAGAGCTGGTTGTAGCGGGCGATCTGCAGATCCGGGTCGACCCAGCGCGCCACTTTGACGCCAGACGGCGATTGCTGCTCGCTCAGGCGACTGTAGTCCTGCAAGAAACCCGAATATTGCTCGGGGGCCACCAGGGTGCTGCTACAACCGGTAGCGCTCAGAATGGCCGCCAACAGCGACGAACCAAGGAGTCTTTGCATGCTATTTCCCTTCGTGGAGTCATTCGTGCGTTCGTGGTGTTCGCTGCGTTGGCAGAAGGCCGAACAAGCGAAAGTGTAGACGGGAAGTATCCAGTTACACGGGCCGGTCGAAAGATCGTAAAGGGCCCTGCAGAACCCTGCGCGGCTCGCCGCTCAGGGGCCGCTCAATGCAGCGCCGGCGCAACGTCCAGCGTGCGCAGGCGCTGGCTCAGCTGCAGGCGCAGGGCGGCGTCGTCGCACAACAGCAGGGCGCGTTCGAGGTCGTAGCGCTCGCCCTGTGGACAAGCCAGATTGCGGTAGATGTCGGCGCGCGCCAGATGGTCGACCATGCTCGCGGGACCTATCTGCAGCACCCGTTCGGCGTCCTTGAGCGCGGCCAGGTCGTCGTCATGCTGAAGATGCAACAGGCGCAGGTTGCGCGACAGGCGTTGCAGCATGGCGCGGGCGTCGGCGCTGTGCAGATGCGCGGCGCTGAGCGCGGCGTCCGGGCCGAGCTGGCGGTAGAGCAGTTCGCGGCAGTCGCGGGTATACAGGCGGCGACCGCCGCAGGGGTCGAGCAGGTGATCGGCGCCGGGCACGCGCAACAGGAAATGTCCGGGGAAGTTCACCCCCTGCAGGGGGATGTCCAGGCGCCGAGCCAGCTCCAGAGCGATCAGCGCCAGCAGCAGCGGTTGTCCGCGGCGCCGCCGTAGCACCTCGTGGAGCAGCGCATGGCGGGGGCGGGTGACGCCTTCGTCGTCTTCCTGGTAGTCCAATTCGGCGAGCCGGCGCAACAGCGGCTGGGCCAGTTCGCGCGCCGGCAGGGCGGGCAGTCCGGCGCTGACCTGCAGCTGCAGGCCGTGCAGTTCGCCGAGCACCTGCGCCGGCTGCACTTGCCCATCGTGTTCGGCGGCGACCCACAGCGCCGCCTCGAACGGTTCGGGCGGATCGCGCTCCAGGCACAGCAGGCAGGCTTGGCGTGGGCTCATCGCTTTCTCCGGTGACTCCTGCTCTTGTAGCCCTTCGGCCGATCCGCGTCCAGTCTCCGCCCAGCCACCTATACTGAGGCCTAAAGTCAGACCGGGAGCTCGCCCATGTTCAGCATGATGGAAGCCGCCCGCCTCGAGGCCCTGCACCTGGCGCAGGATCCGGCCACTGGCCTCAAGGCCGTCATCGCCATCCACAACACTCGTCTCGGCCCGGCCCTCGGCGGCTGCCGCTACCTGGCCTATCCCGACGAACAGAGCGCCATCCGCGACGCCATTCGCCTGGCCCAGGGCATGAGCTACAAGGCCGCCCTGGCCGGCATCGCCCACGGCGGTGGCAAGGCGGTGATCATCCGTCCGCCCCACGTGGCCAACCGCGCGGCGCTGTTCGAGGCTTTCGGCCGGGTTATCGAGACGCTGAACGGGCGCTATATCACCGCCATGGACAGCGGCACCTCCAGCGTCGACATGGACTGCATCGCCCAGCACACCCGCCATGCCACCAGCACCACCAGCGAGGGCGATCCCTCGCCGCACACGGCGCTGGGGGTGTTCGCCGGGATTCGCGCCACCGCCCAGGCGCGCCTTGGCAGCGACGATCTGGAGGGCCTGCGCATTGCCATCCAGGGCCTCGGCAACGTCGGCTTCGCCCTGGCCGAGGAACTGCATGCGGCCGGCGCCGAGCTGCTGGTCAGCGACCTCGACCCCGGCCGGGTGCAGCTGGCGGTGGAGCAGCTCGGCGCCCATCCGGTGGCCAGCGAGGCGCTGCTCACCACCCCCTGCGACATCCTCGCGCCCTGCGGCCTGGGCGGCGTGCTCAACGGCCAGACCGTCGGCCAGCTGCGCTGCGCGGCGGTGGCCGGGGCGGCCAACAACCAGCTGGCCAACCCGGAGATCGCCGACGAGCTGGAGGCACGCGGCATCCTCTACGCGCCGGACTACGTGCTCAACGCCGGTGGGCTGATCTACGTCGCGCTGCGCCATCGCGGCGAGGAGCTGGCGGCGATCACCGCCCATCTGGCGCAGATCAGCCTGCGTCTGACCGAGATCTACGCCCATGCCCAGGCCGACAAGCGCTCCCCGGCGCGGGTCGCCGACAGCCTGGCCGAACGCTTGCTTTACGGGCCCTGAGGGCCCGCTGCGCGCGCCACGCCCACCCGCGTGGCGGCGCATCCGGCCCCAGGCCACCAGCCCGGGGCCAGCAAGGTGTCCACAAGATGCCGAGGAGACTGCCATGTCCGAACAGCCGAAACTGCCGCATACCCGCTACCTCGCCGCCGACGGCACGCCCTGCGCCGAGCTGCCGGCCTGGAGCGACGACTTCGAACTGCTGATCCGCCTGTACCGGCAGATGTTGCTGACCCGCCTGTTCGACCAGAAGGCGGTGGCCCTGCAGCGTACCGGGCGCATCGGCACCTACGCGCCGACCATCGGCCAGGAGGCCATAGGCGTGGCCATCGGCGCGACCATGCGCGCCGACGACGTGCTGGTGCCTTACTACCGCGACACCGCGGTGCAGGTGATGCGCGGCGTGCGCATGGAGGAGATCCTGCTGTACTGGGGCGGCGACGAGCGCGGCAGCGCCTATGTCGACCCGGCGGTGGCCGAGGACTTCCCGCTCTGCGTGCCGATCGCCACCCAGGCCCTGCACGCCTGCGGCGTGGCCAGCGCGTTCAAGATCCGCGGCCAGCACCGCGTCGCCGTCACCACCTGCGGCGACGGCGCCACCAGCAAGGGCGATTTTCTCGAGGCGCTCAACGTCGCCGGCGCCTGGCAGCTGCCGGTGGTGTTCGTGGTCAACAACAACCAGTGGGCCATCTCGGTGCCGCGGCGCATCCAGTGCGGCGCGCCGACCCTGGCGCAGAAGGCGATCGGCGCCGGCTTCCCCGGCGAGCAGGTCGACGGCAACGACGTGCTGGCGGTGTACGACCGGGTGCAGGCGGCGCTGGAGCGGGCGCGCCAGGGCAAGGGGCCGACCCTGATCGAGTGCCTCAGCTACCGCCTGGGCGACCACACCACCGCCGACGACGCCACCCGCTACCGCCCGGCCGAAGAGGTCAAGCAGGCCTGGCGCGAGGAGCCGGTGGCGCGCCTGCAGGCCTTTCTGGTCAGCCAGGGCGTGTGGAATGCGCAGCGCGAGCAGGCCCTGGTCGGCGAGTGCCAGGCCGAGGTGCAGCGCGCGGTGGAGGCCTTCGAGGCGACGCCCATGCCGCCGGCCGAGGCGGCGCTCGAGCATGTCTACGGCCAATGGCCGCAGGCCCTGGCCGAGCAGCGCGAATGGCTGCGCGAGCGCGCCGCGCGGCGGGAGGTGGACCATGAGTGAGAAGCCAGCCATGAGCGAAAAGAAGGTCAGCCTGCTGGAAGCGGTCAACCTGGCCCTGCACCGGGCCATGGCCGAGGACGACAACGTGGTGTTGCTGGGCGAGGACATCGGCGTCAACGGCGGGGGGTTCCGCGCCACCGCCGGGCTGCGCGAGGCGTTCGGCTTCAAGCGGGTGATCGACACGCCGCTGGCCGAGACCATGATCGCCGGGCTCGGCGTCGGCATGGCCGCGCAGGGCCTCAAGCCGGTGCTGGAGATCCAGTTCATGGGGTTTATCTACCCGGCCCTGGATCACCTGATCTGCCACGCCAGCCGCCTGCGCAACCGCACCCGCGGTCGCCTCAGCTGCCCGCTGGTGCTGCGCACGCCGATGGGCGCCGGCATTCGCGCCCCCGAGCACCACAGCGAGAGCACCGAGGCGCTGCTGGCGCATATTCCCGGTCTGCGCGTGGTCATCCCCTCGTCGCCGGCGCGCGCCTACGGCCTGCTGCTGGCGGCCATCGACGACCCCGACCCGGTGGTGTTCCTCGAACCCACCCGGCTGTACCGGATGAACCCGCAGCCGCTGGCCGACGACGGCAGACGCCTGCCGCTGGACAGCTGCTTCACCCTGCGCGAGGGCGGCGACCTGACCCTGGTCAGCTGGGGTGCGAGCGTGCACGAGACGCTGCAGGCCGCCGATCGGCTGGCCGAGCGCGGCGTCGACGCGGAGGTGATCGACGTCGCCTGCGTCAAGCCGCTGGACCTCGACACCCTGGAGGCCTCGGTGCGCAAGACCGGGCGCTGCGTGATCGTCCACGAGGCGCCGAAGAGCTGCGCGGTCGGCGCGGAAATCGCCGCCAGCCTTTACGAGCGCGCGCTGCTCGACCTGCAGGCGCCGATCCAGCGGGTCACCGCGCCGGACATTCCGCCGCCGCTGTATCGCCTGGAGCAGCTGTACATCCCCGGTGTCGAGGACATCCTCGCCGCCTGCGAGACGGTGCTGGAGTACGCCTGAAGACGGGCCAGCGAATCGACGGGAGAACGCACGATGAAATACTTCAAACTGCCCGATCTGGGCGAGGGCCTGCAGGAAGCCGAGATCGTCGAGTGGCACGTCAAGGCCGGCGACACGGTCAAGGCCGACCAGTTGCTGGTGTCGGTGGAAACCGCCAAGGCCATAGTCGACATCCCCGCGCCCTATGACGGGGTGCTGGTGAAGACCTTCGGCAAGGAAGGCGACCTCCTGCATGTCGGAGAGCCGCTGGCCGCCTACGAGGGCGAGGCCGACGCCGGCACCGTGGTCGGCCGCCTGGAGGGCGGTGGCGAGG
>NZ_AVOF01000077.1:0-9995 GCF_000465935.2 Pseudomonas sp. EGD-AK9 | reverse complement strand
CCTTCCACGGCCCGGAGGGCGTCGACTGTCACGCCTGGCCCTGCGTGGTGGACCTGCACGAAGCCTTCTACTTCAAGCCCGACGCCGGCCAGCTGCTCGGCTCGCCGGCCAACGCCGACCCGGTGGCGCCGCACGACGTGCAGCCGGAGGAGCTGGACATCGCCATGGGCATCTACCAGATCGAGGAGCACACCAGCCTGAGCATCCGCCGCCCGGCGCACACCTGGGCCGGGCTGCGCAGCTTCGTCGCCGACGGCGACCTGGTGGCCGGCTACGACGGCCAGGCCGAGGGCTTCTTCTGGGTCGCCGCCCAGGGCGGCTACGGCATCCAGACCAGCGCGGCGATGGGTCAGGCCAGCGCCGCGCTGATCCGCCGCCAGCCGCTGCCCGAGGCGCTGACCCGCTTCGGCCTCGACGAAGCCATGCTCAGCCCAGCGCGGCTGCGCCAGTAGCCCAGATGCAGTCCGGGGGTGCCTTGATGACGCCCCCGGCGCTTTGCGGCACACTCGTCGCGCCGACCCAGGAGCCCACCGCATGACGCCCCGCCCCGCCGCCGATCTCGACAACTACCGCGCCATCGCCGACGCCATCGCCACCCTGTTCTTCCCCCACGCCGAGGTGGTGCTGCACGACCTGCGCACGCAGAAGATCGACCATATCGCCAACAACATCTCCAAGCGCGCGGTGGGCGATGACGCCGCCCTGGAGGACATGCTCGACGACGCCGGCGACGCACGCAGCATCGGCCCCTACGAGAAGCTCAACTGGGACGGGCAGAAGATCCGCTCGGTCAGCAGCGTGCTGCGCGACGCCGGCGGCAAGCCGGTCGCGGTGCTGTGCATCAACCTCAATATCTCGCTGTTCGAGAGCGCCCGTCAGGCACTCGACCTGTTCCTCTCGGCGAACAAGCTGATCCCCCAGCCCGACGCGCTGTTTCGCGACGACTGGCAGGAGCGCATCAACACCTTCCTCCACGCCTGGCTGCGCCAGCGCCAGCTCGGCCTCAACCTGCTGACCCGCGAGCACAAGCGCGAACTGGTCGAGGCGCTGCACGCCGAAGGCGCGTTCAAGGGCAAGAGCGCCGCCAACTACGTGGCCAACGTGCTGAACATGGGCCGGGCGACGGTGTACAAGCACCTCAAGGAAATCAAGGGCGAAAGCTGAGAGCCAGCCCGCCGGCAAGCGCCGGCGGGCTCGCCGCGTCACTTCTGGCTGTAGCTCTGGATCAGGTTGGCGTAGGCCGGCAGGTGGCCGCCGAGGATGCCGCCGAAGCCTTCGATGTCGTTGCGCCAGTCGCGGTGCAGTTCGCAACCGACGCTGAACCAGTTGAGCATCTGCGCCCCGGCATGGGCCATGCGCATCAGCGCAGCGTCGCGCACGCTGGTGTTGAAGGTGCCCGAGGCGTCGGTGACGACGAACACCTCATAGCCGGCCTGCAGCGCCGACAGGGTCGGGAAGGCCACGCAGACGTCGGTGACCACCCCGGCGATGATCAGCTGCTTGCGCCCGGTGGCCTCGATGGCCTTGACGAAATCGGCGTTGTCCCAGGCGTTGATCTGCCCCGGCCGGGCGATATAGGGCGCATCGGGGAACATGGCCTTGAGCTCGGGCACGATCGGCCCGTTGGGGCCGTTCTCGAAGCTGGTGGTGAGGATGGTCGGCAGGTTGAAGAACTTGGCGATGTCGGCCAGCGCCAGCACGTTGTTCTTGAACTCGTCCGGCGTGTAGTCGCGCACCAGCGAGAGCAGGCCGGCCTGGTGGTCGACCAGCAGCACGACGGCATCGTCCTTGTTCAGGCGGTTATAGGTGAAAGACATGGCGCAGCCTCCTGTAGCGGTGAGGGAGCCCGGTTGCGGGCGTGAACCCAAAGCCTAGCCCGACTCGGCGGCCTCGACCTCCCGCCGCCCGACGAAATGGTTTTTCGCTCAAACCGAACAATCCAGCTCCCGGCGAGGCGTTATGCTGAACGGCACACTGGCTCAACGCGTGCACCGCCATGAAACTGGATATTGCGGAAATCGAGACCTTTCTGCGCGTCGCCGAACTGGGCAGCGTCAGCCTGGCCGCCCAGCAGCTGGGGGTGGCCAAGTCGGTGGTGAGCAAACGCCTCAGCGACCTGGAACGCCACCTCGGCGCCCGCCTGCTGTTCCGCTCGACGCGCAAGGTCGCCCCGACCGACAGCGGCCAGCGCTTCTACCGCCAGGCCAGGGCCGCGCTCGAAGAACTGCGGGCCGCCGCCGAGGCCGTCGCCAGCGAGGACGGCAGCCTGGCCGGCAGCCTGCGCATCCTCGCGCCGATGAGCTTCGGCACGCTGTGGCTGGCGCCGCAACTGACGAGCTTCATGCGCCTGCATCCGCAACTGGAAATGGCGCTGCAACTGGACGACCGGGTCAGCGACTTCGAGCGCGAGGGCTACGACCTGTGCCTGCGCATCTCGCGCCTGCACGACCGCGCGCTGATCGCCCGCCGCCTGGGCAGCAGCCCGCGGGTGGTGTGCTGCAGCCCGGACTACATCCGCGCCCACGGTGCCCCCGAGCGCCTCGAGCAGCTGCTCGAACACCCCTGCATCGGTTACTGCAACCTGAGCGCCGAACAGCTCTGGTCGTTCGACGACCCCGCCGCGCCCCAGCGCCCGCTGACCCTGGCGCCCGGCGGGCGCTTCACCAGCAACAACGGCGAGGCCATGCGCGATGCGGCGCTGGCCGGGCTGGGCCTGGCGGTGCTGCCGCGCTTTATCGTCCAGCCCGACCTGCAGGCCGGCCGCCTGCTGCAGGTACTGCCCGAGGCGCGGCCCACGGCCGATGAGATCCACGCCCTCTACCCGCGTTCGCACCGCGCCTCGGTCAAGATCCAGGCGCTGTGCGACTTCCTCCAGCAGGCGCTGCACGCGGCCGCCTGGACGACCGACGGCGCGCGCTGAACTCAGGTTTCCACGCCCGGCTCGAAGCCTTCGTCCGCGGCCGCATCCGGCTCGGCCTCGGGCTGCTCGGCCGGCTCTTCCTGCGCAGGCTTGCCGAGCGCCTGGTTGGCCGACTCCTGCAGCCTGTCGACCTGCTTGTTCAGCTGCTCCACCGCCTCGCCGACGGCGTCGTCGAGCAGGGCCTGGGCCTGCTGCTCGGTTTCCTCGACGAGCTTCTGGGCGGACTGCTCGGCCGCCTCGCATCCGGCCAGAACGACCAGCGCCAGGCCGAGCGCGGAAAGGGAAAGGCTGCGTAACGGGCTATGCATACAACGTCCTCTTGGGCGACGCCTGCGCGTCGGTCGATGGGGGATGGGGCGCTCAGTCCGCGAGCGATTTCGGCGCGCTCGCCGGCGGCTGGCCACGGGTCTTGTACAGCGACAGCAGCACGCCACCGATCAGCAGGCCGAGGGTCACGCTCAGCGACACCGCCGCCGGAATCTTGCCGATGATACCGACCAGGAAGATCTTCGCGCCGATGAACACCAGCACCAGGGCCAGGGCGTACTTGAGGTAGGCGAAGCGGTGGATCAGCGCCGCCAGGGCGAAATACAGGGCACGCAGGCCGAGGATGGCGAAGATGTTCGAGGTGTAGACGATGAACGGATCCTGGGTGATGGCGAAGATCGCCGGCACGCTGTCGATGGCGAACATCAGGTCGGCGCACTCGATCAGAATCAGCGCCAGGAACAGCGGTGTCACCCACAGCACGCTGCGGCCGTTGCCGTCGTCCTGACGCACGAAGAAGCGCTCGCCGTGCAGGCGCTCGGTCACACGCAGGCGTTTGCGCAGGAACTTCACCAGCAGGTTGTTTTCCAGATCGGGCGCATCGTCGAGCTTGGCGAACAGCATCTTCACCCCGGTGAAGAACAGGAAGGCGCCGAACAGGTAGAGAATCCAGCTGAACTGGTGGATCAGCGCCGCGCCCAGGCCGATCATGATCGCGCGCAGCACCAGCACGCCCATGATCCCCCAGAACAGCACCTTGTGCTGGTACTGCCGCGGGATCGCCAGGAAGCTGAAGATCATCGCCATGAGGAACACGTTGTCCATCGACAGCGATTTTTCAATCAGAAAGCCGGTGAGGTAATCCATGCTGGCGTCGCCGCCTTTCTGGAAGAACACCCAGACGCCGAACAGCAGGCCCGCGGTGATGTAGCCGGCCGACAGCAGCAGGCTCTCGCGCACGCCGATTTCGCGGTTGTCGCGATGCAGCACGCCCAGGTCGAAGGCCAGCAGGGAGATAACGACGGCGATGAAGACCAGCCACAACCAGGTGGCGGTGCCGAGGAACTCGGCGAAGAGAAACGGTTCTAGGGCAGTCATGGAGCCCCTCCTACAGTCAGATTGAACAGACTGTGATTCCGACATCGCGGTGTTAACCGCCAGAGGGGCCCGGCATCACGGCGCAAAGATACTCAGGCGGCAAACGCCGCTCAACCGCGCAGAGTTTGCAAAGTATTTCCCGTTTTCCGCCGCCCCAAGGGACCGCAGCCGTCTTGAGGCGCCCGCTTGCCGGCGATGAGTACGACGGCGCCAGGATCGCCCGCAAGCGGGCTCCTGCGGGGTTCGCTGTGGCACTGAACCGGGGCGAAGGCTTCAGAACAACCCCAGCTGCCCGTCCACCAGGCGCTCGAAATCGCCGCCGACGAACGGCAGGATGGCATCGGCCACCGGCTTGAGCTGGCGACTGAGGTAGTGCTCGTAGTCGATGGGCGACAGCAGGCACTCCAGCGGCTGCGGCCCGGCGGTGGTGATCAGGTAGCCGATCCAGCCGCCGCGCTGGTACTGCAGCGGCCGGCCGAGGCGCTGGTTGTGCTCGTCGGCGCTGCGCGCGGCGCGCACGTGCGGCGGCACGTTGCGCTGGTAGTCGTCGAGGCGCCGACGCAGGCGTTTGCGATAGACCAGCAGCTCGTCCAGCTCGCCGGCCAGGGTGCGTTTGACGTAGTCGCGCACGTAGTCCTCGTAGGGCTGGCCGGCGAACACCAGGCGGTACAGCTCCTGCTGGAAGCGCTGGGCCAGCGGCGACCAGTCGCTGCGCACCGTCTCCAGGCCCTTGAACACCAGGCGTTCGCTGCCATCCGCCGCCCGTACCAGGCCGGCGTAGCGCTTCTTGCTGCCCTCCTCGGTGCCGCGAATAGTGGGCATCAGAAAGCGCCGGTAATGGGTCTCGAACTGCAGCTCCAGGGCGCTGACCAGACCATGCTCCTGCTGCAAATGTTCGCGCCACCAGGCATTGACCCTTGATACCAGGGCGCGGCCGATCTGCGCCGCCTCGGCCTCGTCGTGGGCGCGGCCGAGCCAGACGAAGGTCGAATCGGTGTCGCCGTAGATCACCGCATAACCCTCGGCTTCGATCAGCTCGCGGGTGCGCTTCATGATCTGGTGCCCGCGCAGGGTGATGGACGAAGCCAGGCGCGGGTCGAAGAAGCGGCAGCCACTGGAGCCGAGCACCCCGTAGAAGGCGTTCATGATGATCTTCAGCGCCTGCGACAGCGCCGCGTTGCCGTCGCGCTTGGCCGCCTCGCGCCCCTGCCAGACCCGCTCGACTATGGCCGGCAGGCAGTGCCGGGTGCGCGAGAAGCGCGCGCCGCGAAAACCTTCCACCGAATGCGCGTCGTCCGGCTTCTGCAACCCTTCCACCAGACCCAGCGGGTCGATCAGGAAGCTGCGGATGATCGAGGGATACAGGCTCTTGTAGTCCAGCACCAGCACCGAGTCGTACAGGCCGGGGCGCGAATCCATGACGAAGCCGCCGGGGCTGTTCTCGCCCCGAATGTCGCCGAGGTTCGGCGCGACGAAGCCCAGGCGGTGCATCGGCGGCAGGTACAGGTGGGTGAAGGCCGCCACCGAACCGCCGCTGCGGTCGGCGGCCAGGCCGGTGACGCTGGAGCGCTCGAGGAGGAAGGCGAGCAGGTCGGTGTGGGCGAAGATGCGCGTGACCAGCTCGCAGTCCTTGAGGTTGTAGTGCGCCAGCGCCGGCTTGTCCTCGTCGAACATGCGCTGGATCTCGTCCATCCGCGCGTAGGGGGTGTCGATGGCCTTGCCTTCACCGAGCAGGGTCTGCGCCACCGACTCCAGGCTGAACGAGGGGAAGCTCCAGGTCGCCGAGCGCAGCGCCTCGATGCCGTCGATGATCAGCCGCCCGGCGGCCTCGGCGAAGTAGTGCTGGCTGCTGTTGTGCTGGCGCCAGCCCATCACGTCGCCGCCGCGCCCGAGGCGCAGCGGCACCTTGAGCTGCTCGGCGTGCTCGCGCAGCACGCGCAGGTCGAACTGCACCAGGTTCCAGCCGATGATGGCGTCGGGATCAAAGCGCGCCAGCCAGCCATTCAGCCGTTCGAGCAGGGCCTTGCGGCTGGCGCAGTACTCCAGCTCGAAATCCACGCCGCCGGCATCGCCATTGGCCGGCCCGAGCATATACACCTGGCGCTGGCCGCAGCCCTCCAGGGCGATGGAATACAGCTCGCCGCGGGCGCTGGTCTCGATATCCAGCGACACCAGGCGCAGCGTCGGGCGGTAATCGGCGGCGGGCTTGAGCGACGTGCACAGCAGGCTGCCGTCTTCCTGGGCAGTGCCCGCGAAGCTGACGGAAGCGGTGATAAAGCGCTCCATCAGGTAGCGCTCCGGCGGGCGGATATCGGCCTCGTAGACGTCCACGCCGACCTGGCGCAGCTTCTTCTCCAGCTGCAGCAACTGGCGGTACTGGCGGCAGTACAGGCCCAGCACCGGGCGGCGCTTGAAGTCGCGCAGGGCCAGCTCGCGCAGCTCGACGCCCTTTTCATCGCGCAGCAGCGGCTCGGCCCAGGCGCGCTGCTCGGCCGGGATAAAGGCCACCGACTCCTGCCGCGGCAGGCGCACCTGGCGCGGGCCGTCATCGGTGGCCAGCCAGAAGGCCACTTCGGTACCTTCCGGCGTGTCGCGCCAATGGCGGCTGAGCACGAAGCCTTGCTGGGGTTGCGTCATCATCGTTTCAGGCAAGCACGGCCTACCCCTCTCCCGCTTACGGGAGAGGCGAGAAACAGCCTCTGCCGCTGCCCATCACCTCGAACCAAACTGGCCGGCCATTCTACGCCAGCGGTTACAATGGCGCCTTTTCCGCGGAGCGCTTCGATGAGCAGCCATCCTCCCTACGGCACGGGCGACGCCTCCTACCAGGCGGCCGGCGGCAGCGACGGCCTGCGCCGCCTGGTCGACGACTTCTACCGGCTGATGGACGAGCGCGCCGAAGCCGCCGCCCTGCGTGCCCTGCACCCGGCCGACCTGAGCGCCTCGCGCGACAAGCTGGCGCGTTTCCTCAGCGGCTGGCTGGGCGGCCCGCGGCTGTTCGCCGAGAAATACGGCAGCATCAGCATCCCCAGCTTCCATGCCCAATGGCCGATCGACGCGGCCCTCGCCGAGAGCTGGCTGGACTGCATGGCCGGCGCCATCGCCCTGCAGCCCTATGAACCGGCCTTCGCCGACTACCTGCTGGCCCAGTTGCGCGTGCCCGCGCAGCGCATCGTCCAGGCCAGCCACAACCGACACCAGAGTGGAAAACCGACATGAGCCTCGAGCTGATCATCGAAGACCTGCAACCGGGCGACGGCAAGGCCGTGGTCAAGGGCGCCCTGATCACCACCCAGTACCGCGGCTGGCTGGAGGACGGCAGCGAGTTCGACTCCTCCTACTCGCGCGGCAAGCCCTTCCAGTGCGTGATCGGCAGCGGCCGGGTGATCAAGGGCTGGGACCAGGGCCTGATGGGCATGCAGGTGGGCGGCAAGCGCAAGCTGCTGGTGCCCGCGCACCTGGGCTATGGCGAGCGCACCATGGGTTCGATACCGCCGAACGCCAACCTGATCTTCGAAATCGAGCTGCTGGAAGTGCTGACCCGCGATGACTGACGCCGCCCTCGTCACCCTGCGCGAGCATTTGTTGAATGCGCTGGCGCACCATCCGGGCGCCGAAACCCGCCGCCTGCTCCACGGTCGTGGCCGCTGCTGGCCGGGGCTGGAGCAGATCACCGTCGACTGGCTGTCCGGGATCGTCCTGGTGATGCTGTTTCGCGAGCCTTCGCCGGCGTTAAAGCCGCTGCTGATCGAGCTGCTGCAGACGCCGCAGTGGCAGGCCAGCGGCGCCCGCGGCCTGCTGCTGCAGCACCGCTACGTGCAGGGCAGCGAGAGCGAATGGCTGGCCGGCGAGCCCCAGGCGCAATGGCCGATTCTCGAAGACGGCCTGCGCTACCTGCTGGATCTGGGCAGCAAGCAGAACAGCGGGCTGTTTCTCGACATGCGCCTGGGCCGCCAGTGGGTGCGCGAGCAGGCCGCCGGCAAGCGCGTGCTCAACCTGTTCGCCTACACCTGCGGCTTCTCGGTGGCGGCCATCGCCGGCGGCGCCGAGCGGGTGGTCAACCTGGACATGGCGCGCGCGGCGCTGTCGCGCGGGCGCGACAACCATCGCCTGAACGAGCATGACCTCGCCCGGGTGGAGTTTCTCGGCCACGAGCTGTTCAAGTCCTGGGGCAAGGTACGCAAGAGCGGGCCCTATGACCTGGTGATCATCGACCCGCCGAGCTTCCAAAAAGGCAGCTTCGCCCTCACCCAGGACTATCGCAAGATCCTCCGCCGCCTGCCCGAACTGCTCGGCGAGCGCGGCACCGTGCTGGCCTGCGTCAACGACCCGGATATCGGCCCGGACTTTCTCATCGACGGCATGGCCGAGGAGGCGCCGCAGCTGCGTTTTGCGCGGCGCCTGGACAACCCGCCGGAGTTTCCCGACATCTCGGCCGAAAGCGGCCTGAAGGCGCTGGTGTTCCAGCTGTAGCCCGGATGCAATACGGGCTGCGGGGCGTGGCGCCGGCCGTTCCACAGGCTGCGCCGTGCGCACCGGCCAGGATCCCGGCGCGGTGCGCCTCGTTCAGTCGCCATAGATGTCGAAGCTGAAGTAGCGCTGCTGGATCTGCTGATACTTGCCGTTGGCGCGGATCGCGGCGATGGCGGCGTTGAGCTTGCCGAGCAGCTCGCTGTCGCCCTTGCGCACGGCGATGCCGGCGCCCTCGCCGAAGTAGGCCGGATCGGTGAAGGACGGCCCGACGAAGGCGAAACCCTTGCCGTTGTCGGTCTTGAGGAAGCCCTCCTCCACCGGAATGGCGTCGGCCAGGGTGCCGTCCAGGCGCCCGGAGATCAGGTCCAGGTAGATTTCGTTCTGCGAGCTGTAGCGCACCACCTGCACGCCCTGGGCGGCCATCACCTCGCTGGCGAAGCGGTCGGTGGTGGTGGCGCGCTGTACGCCGATGCGCTTGCCCTTGAGGTTGGCGAAGTCGGCGTCGACCGTGCTGCCTTCCTTCATCACCAGGCGCGCCGGGCTGTAGTAGTACTTGCCGGTGAAGTCCACCGACTTGCGCCGCTCGTCTGTGATGGTCATGGACGAGAGGATGGCGTCGACCTTCTTCACCTTGAGCGAGGGGATCAGGCCGTCGAACTCCTGCTCGACCCACTGGCACTGCACCTTCATCTCGGCGCACAGGGCGTTGCCGATGTCCACGTCGAAGCCGGCGATCTCGCCGCTGGCCTCCTTGTAGGCGAACGGCGGGTAGGCCGCCTCGATACCCAGGCGCAGTGGCTTGTCGGCGGCGAACGGGCTGGAAGCCATCAGGCTCAGGGCGATGGCGCCCAGCCAGGCGAGTTTCTTCATGGTCGTGTCTCCTGCTGCGGAATGAACGAGCTCGCCGCGCGCGACAAGGCGGCGGAACCCGGTGGGAAGGCGAAGGGGCAGAAGCAAGGCGCGCCGACCCACGACGAATCGAGGGGCACGCGGTGCGCGGAGGGAAATGGGGAGGACTGCATGGGTCGCTCTCGCTTATACATTAAAGTCCACTCTGGACTTTAATGTACAAATCGTCAACCCCTGCGCTCAGCGCAACCCGAGGCGCTTCGCCAATCTACTGAGATTGGCCCGATCGATCCCCAGCTCGCGCGCGGCATCGGCCCACTTGCCCTGGTGGCGCGCCAGGCATTGCTCGATCAGCCGGCGCTGGTAGGCATCCAGTGCGCTGCGCAGG